>JAZNAB010000149.1:0-10172 GCA_045586285.1 Candidatus Flemingiibacterium sp.
TAGATTGGAGAAAACAATGAAAATTAACGAAAATTACAGTAAACTTAAAGAAAGCTATCTCTTCTCAGATATTGCCAAGAAGACTGCTGCATATAAAGAAAAAAATCCCGATGCAGATATTATCCGTCTTGGAATCGGCGACGTAACACTTCCCCTTTGCGATGCGGTTGTAAGCGCAATGCACAAGGCAGTTGAGGAAATGGGTAAGAAAGAAAGCTTCAAGGGTTACGGCCCGGAACAAGGATATGGCTTTTTAAAGGATGCAATCCGTGACTACTATAAGACAGAGGACAATGTATCCCTTAGCTCCGATGAAATTTTCATTTCCGACGGTGCAAAGAGCGACCTTGGTAATATACTTGATATTTTTTCAAAAGACAATGTAGTTTTAGTTCCCGATCCTGTTTACCCCGTATATGTTGATACAAACATTATGGATGACAGAAAAATTATATATATGAATGGAAATGCTGAAAATAATTTCTTACCGCTTCCCGACTTTTCTGTTGATGCCGACATAATCTATCTCTGCTCACCTAATAACCCGACAGGCGCTGCATATAATCACAGCGAACTTGCACAATGGGTAAAATATGCAAAAGAAAAGAAAGCTGTAATACTCTTTGACGCTGCATATGAATCCTTTATAACTTCAAAGGAGCTTGTCCGTTCAATCTATGAAATAGAAGGAGCTCGTGAATGTGCTATCGAGTTCTGTTCATTCTCAAAAACTGCAGGCTTTACAGGTACAAGATGCGGTTGGACAGTAGTACCCGCCGAGCTTGTTTTTGACAATATGAGTTTAAATAAAATGTGGCTTCGCCGCCAGACTACTAAGTTTAACGGAGTATCATATCCGGTACAATACGCCGCAGCAGCCGTATTCTCTCCCGAAGGCCGCCATCAGATCGAAGAAAATCTTGCATACTATAAGGAAAATGCAAAGATTATTACTTCAGCCCTTGACGAGCTTGGAATTTGGTATACCGGCGGTGTAAACTCTCCGTATATTTGGCTAAAATGTCCCAACAATATGGGCTCTTGGGAATTTTTTGACCTTCTCTTAACAAAAGCAAATGTTGTCGGAACACCCGGGGCCGGATTTGGTAAGATGGGCGAGGGTTTCTTCAGACTTACAGCTTTCGGCGACAAAGAACGCACTAAAGAAGCCGCAGAAAGATTAAAAAAGCTTTTTAAATAGAATAACCTGATTACCGCAAAAAGTAGTTCTTTTTGCGGTAGATTTTTTATTAAATCAAGCTTTGTTCATTGAATGTACTTGATTTAATTGATCAATTATGATATACTTTTTTCGTATACGGATTTGCAGATGATTTTTGAAAGGGTGTGAGAAGATTGATTTTCGGAAAACATATAAATTTCTATTATATCAAATACTTCCCCGCGTTGTTTTTCGGAGTATTGGCACTTATTGCTGTTGACTATTTTCAACTTATAGTACCCGAACTTTACAGAATGGTTGTAAACGGTATTAACGACGGGCAAGTTTCAGTAGACGGCGTTTTAGTACCTTTTAATATGGATTTTCTTTTGGATAATATTTGTCTGCCTATGATTTTTATTATATTTGCTATGGTAGTTGGCAGATTTTTATGGAGAATATGCTTTTTCGGTTCGGGAATAAAAGTAGAAACCGACCTTAGAGAAAAAATGTTCAACCACGCAAAAGAGCTTTCTCAACAGTATTATCAAACTAATAAAGTCGGCAATTTAATGTCCCTTTTTACTAACGACCTTGAAACAGTGCAAGACTGCTTCGGGTCGGGTATTTTAATGTTTTGCGATGCTCTTTTCCTTGGTGTTCTGGCAATTTTAAAGATGGGCAAAATGGATATAACTCTTACTCTGCTTTCTTTGATTCCTATGTTATTTATGTTTATTGTCGGAACAATTGTCGGCAAACAAATGATGATTAAATGGGAAACACGTCAGGCGTCTTTTTCAAATTTATCAGATTTTTCTCAGGAAAGCTTTTCGGGAATTGCCGTTGTAAAGGCCTTTGTCAAAGAATTTTCTGAGCTTCTTGCTTTTAGGCATCTAAACAGAAAAAATGAAGATGCAAACGTGGCTTACACTAAAGCATCAACCATTTTAAACATTAGCGTTACTCTTTTTGTAGAGTCTGTTATATGTGTAATCCTCGGCTACGGCGGATACCTTGTTTATATCGGCAGATTTAATGCAGGTCAACTTGTGGAATTTATCGGCTACTTTACTGCAATTGTATGGCCGGTAATGGCAATCTCACAGCTTATTGAAATGGGTTCAAGAGGAGCAGCTTCCCTGAAACGCATAAGTCAGCTTCTCGATGCAAAACCTGACGTTGCAGACTCCGATGATGTAATCGGAGATACAGAGCTTTCAGGAGAAATTGAATTCAAAAACTTGAGTTTTTCGTATCCTGGCACTGAAATTGAAGTTTTAAAAAATATATCTATCAAAATTAAAGCCGGAGAAAATATTGGTGTGATAGGAAAAACAGGTTCGGGAAAAACAACCTTTGCGGACTTGATTCTCCGCACCTACAATGTACCTGACGGCAGTCTGTTCCTTGACGGAATTGATATAAATAAGCTTCCAATAAAAACAGTCCGCAGACACGCTGCATATGTACCGCAGGACAATTTCCTTTTCAGTGATACAATAGAAAATAATATTGCCTTTGCTTCGAACACAAACACACCAAAGCTTGTTGAAGAAGCAGCAAAAAATGCAGATGTTCACGACAATATTTCCGAGTTCCCCGAAGCATACAAAACGGTACTTGGAGAAAGAGGCGTTACCGTATCAGGAGGTCAGAAGCAACGCATCTCCATTGCCCGTGCGCTTATGAAAGATGCACCTATACTCATTCTTGACGATTCCGTTTCGGCTGTTGACGTTAAAACCGAAAAGATTATTATAGATAATCTCAGAAGAATACGAAAAAATAAAACCACAATTCTGATTGCTCACCGTGTTTCTACAATTGAACAAATGGACAAAATTATTTATATTGAATATGGAAAAATAGTTGATGCAGGAACTCACGAAGAGCTATTATCCCGCTGTCACGAATATCGTGAAACTGTCGAGCTTCAGCGTCTTGACGACGAAAAGGAGAGTGAGGAATAATGGCAAATTATCTGGAATTTTATCCTCTTTTGATTGTCGGAGCAATTATAGGTATATTTTCAATCATATTCCTTGTTTCATACATTTCAATTAAAGACAAAAAAGAAGCTCTCGGTTTTGACCGTAATATGAAGGATTCCGAAATCACACGAAGACTTTTAGCCTATGCAAAACCGCACATAAAAAGCTTTATTTTAGTGCTTGTTGTAATGCTTTTCTCTATTGCTTATGATATTTTATCTCCTATGATTATCGGTAATATTGAGGAAATGATTAAAGACGATTTCGAAATGCCAGTGCTTCTTCTTTTCGTGGCAATTTACGGCGGGATTCTGGTTATTTCCTTAATCTGCTCATATATTCAGGCAATTGTACTTCAAAAAACTGGACAGAGAATTATTTCCCAAATCAGAGAAGACCTTTTTTCTCACATCGAAAGTCTGTCCCATTCTCAGCTTAATCAAATCCCCGTAGGTAAGCTTGTCACCCGAGTTACAAATGATACCAACGCTATTTCAATGATGTTTACAAACATTATTGTAACTCTTGTTAAAAACTCCTTTGTCATAATAGGCGTACTTGTTGCTATGTTATTTGTAAACTATATGCTTACTCTTATGGTACTGTGTTTTGTACCTTTTATAGTGCTTTTCACAGTTATCTTTCGCAAATTTTCCAGAAAAGCATATAGAAAAGTTAAAGATGCAACTACAGATATAAACACTTTCCTATCGGAAAACCTTTCGGGAATGAAAATCATACAGATTTTCAACAAAGAACAGCACAAAAAAGAAGAGTTTGACAAAAAGAATCAACTTCTCGGCAAATCAAAGCGCAATCAACTTCTTGTCTTTGGCTTCTTTAGACCTATTGTTTATATGCTTTACATTTCCTCAGTGCTTTGTCTTTTGTATCTTGGAGGAAGAGGTTATATCAAGGACGTAAGTTTTCTCGGTCAAACAATCACAAGCGGAACACTTGTTACCTTCTATATGTTTATCTCTAAATTTTTCAACCCCATTCAAAGTCTTGCTGAGCATTTCAATTGGCTGCAGTCATCTTTTGCTTCTGCCGAAAAGATTTTCACAATATTCGACATAAATCCTGAGATTGTTGATGCCGATGATGCAATTGAGCTTGATAATATTGAAGGAAATATTGAATTCCGTGACGTTTGGTTTGCATATAAGCCTGACGAATGGGTTCTTAAAGGAATTTCATTTAAGGTTGAAGCTAAGCAGACAGTTGCCTTTGTAGGTTCAACAGGCTCAGGAAAAACCACTATCTTGTCGCTTATCTGCCGTAACTATGATATTCAAAAAGGACAGATTTTAATTGACGGAATCGATATCAAAAAAATAAAAATTTCATCTTTAAGACGCCACTTCGGTCAAATGCTGCAAGATGTATTTCTTTTCTCGGGCACAATCAGAAGTAATATTTTATTAAGGCTTGAGGGCGTTTCCGACGAGGAAGTTAATAAGGCTTGTAAATATGTAAACGCCGACAGTTTTATAAATAAGCTTCCGAAAAAACTTGATGAGGAAGTCAGAGAAAGAGGCAATAATTTCTCCGCAGGTCAAAGACAGCTTTTGTCCTTCGCAAGAACAATAATTCACAAGCCGGCAGTAATGATCCTTGACGAAGCGACTGCAAACATAGATACCGAAACCGAGATTTTAATCAAGGATTCACTTGAAAAAATGATGAATGTCGGTACAATGCTTATGGTTGCACACAGACTTTCCACAATTCAGCACACAGATAATATTATTGTAATGTCCCACGGAAAAATAGTTGAACAAGGAACACACAATGAATTGTTGCAGCAAAGAGGTAAATACTATAATCTCTACACTATGCAGTACGACAAAGAAAATCGGCTTTCAAAAAGATAAGTCAGAGAAACATATTTTATATGTTAATACTTCTAAATTTTATAAAAAAGGAATACTTGCTACGCAAGTGCGGCTATAAAAATGTTAAAAATAAATGAGTCAGCTCCAGATTTCACTTTAAACGACAAAGACGGAAAATCAGTCAGCTTAAAAGATTTTCGCGGAAAAACAGTAGTCCTTTACTTTTACCCCAAAGACAACACCGCCGGTTGCTCGGCGCAAGCAGTAGGTTTTGCGGCTCTTGCTGATAAATATAAAGAACTTGGAGCAATAATTATTGGCATTAGTAAAGATTCTGAAGCATCGCACAGAAAATTTGCAGAAAAATATTCTCTTCCCTTCACTCTTTTGTCCGATTCTGAAAGAAGCGCAATTGATGCCTATGGCGTATGGAAAGAAAAGAAAATGTGCGGCAAAGTTGGTATGGGTATTGTTCGCTCAACATTCATTATCTCCCCTGACGGAAGGCTTGAAAAGATAATGGACAACGTCAAGGCAAAAGACAATCCAACCGATGTTCTTAATTATTTGATATCGAGATAAAAAACACCACGGAGATGTTTAACACCTCCGTGGTTTTCTATTATTCTAATTCAAAAGCACCTGTATAAAGTCTATAATATACACCTTTTTCGGAAATTAGTTTTTCGTGATTTCCACGTTCAATAATTCTTCCCTTATCAAGCACCATAATAACGTCAGAATTTTTAACGGTTGAAAGCCTGTGAGCAATTACAAATACTGTTCTGCCCTCCATAAGCTTATCCATACCTCTTTGAACAATCGCCTCTGTTCTTGTATCAATAGAAGAGGTTGCCTCGTCCATTATCATTACAGGCGGATCCGCAACTGCAGCTCTTGCAATTGCAATAAGCTGTCTTTGTCCTTGCGATAGATTAGCACCGTTGCTTTTAAGCTCGGTATTATATCCCTCAGGAAGACGAGTTATAAAATCGTCTGCACCGGCAAGAACTGCTGCCTGAATACATTCATCATCAGTAGCATCAAGACGTCCGTATCGGATATTTTCAAGCACAGTTCCCGTAAACAGATTGGTTTCCTGTAATACTATTCCAAGGGAACGTCTAAGATCTGACTTTTTGATTTTATTTACGTTTATACCGTCATATCTAATCTTGCCGTCGGCAATGTCGTAAAAACGGTTTATAAGATTGGTAATTGTGGTTTTTCCTGCACCGGTTGCACCAACAAAGGCAACTTTTTGACCGGGCTCTGCATATACGGAAACATCGTAAAGTACGGTTTTTCCCTCTTCATAACCGAAGTCTACCTCGGTAAGTCTTACATCTCCACGAAGCTCAGTGTAGGTCAAAGTACCATCACCGTGAGGGTGTTTCCACGCCCATCTGCCAGTATGTTCTTTAGTTTCGGTAATGCTTCCGTCATCGGAAATTTTGGCGTTAACAAGCGTAACGTATCCATCATCAGTTTCAGGATCGGCGTCCATAAGCTCAAATATACGTTTTGCACCTGCAATAGCCATTATGACAGAGTTTATCTGCTGTGAAACCTGATTGATATTTCCCGTAAACTGTTTTGTCATATTGAGAAAAGGAACAAGGATACTTATGCTAAACGCCATTCCGGAAATACTTATATTAGGCAGTCCGGATAGCAAGAATAAAGCTCCTACCGTCGCAATAAGCACGTAAAGTACGTTTCCTATATTCATAATAATCGGGCCTAAGGTATTAGCAAAGGCGTTAGCTTTGTAGCTATCCTCATAAAGAGAATTATTTATATCATCAAATTCAGCACAGGTTTTATCTTCCCGGCAAAAAACTTTAATAACCTTTTGCCCGTTCATCATTTCCTGTACATAGCCCTCGGTTTTGCCGACAGCAGCTTGTTGTTTAATAAAGTACTTGGCAGAACCGCCGCCTATCTTTTTAGATACAAACATCATCATAAACACGCCAAGCACTACCAAAAGCGTCATAGGAACACTATACCACAGCATAATGCAAAGAACAAAGACAACAATTACAAGAGATTGTAATAACGCCGGCAGCGACTGTGACACAAGTTGTCTTAGAGCATCAATATCGTTGGTATAATAGCTCATAATGTCGCCGTGTTTATGAGTGTCAAAATATTTAATTGGCAAATTCTGCATACCCTCAAACATTTTCTTTCTCATTTTACCAAGAAAGCCCTGAGTAATAATTGCCATTAACTGCGAATGTAAAGTTACAGCCAAAAGTGAAACAACATAAACAACCGCAAGTGTAATCACAACGGGCATAATTTCACGACTTGCCGCCCCCCAATTCCGAGTAACATACCATTTTTCAATAGATGCAAGTATCTTCTGTATAAACAAAGGCGGAACAGAAGAAACACCCGCTGCAAAAAGTATACATACAGCCGTAAACGGAAGCATTCTCGGATAATAATGTATGAGCATTTTCAGAACTCTGCCGAGAGTACCAAAGTCAATTTTACGTTTTGGCATTTTGTTTTGCTGATTTTGCTTACTCATTATCTCCACCTCCGCTGGTTTGCTGTTCATATATCTCACGGTAAATTTCACTTGAGGCGAGAAGCTCTTCGTGTGTTCCTATAGCTGATATTTTTCCATTTTCCATAACAACAATTAAATCTGCGTCCATTACAGAGGCAACACGCTGAGCAATTATAATTTTTGTAGTTTCAGGAATGTATTCTTTAAATCCCTTTCTGATCAGCATATCCGTTTTTGTATCAACGGCGCTTGTTGAGTCATCAAGAATTAAAATCTTCGGCTTTTTAAGCAGTGCACGAGCAATGCACAAACGTTGCTTTTGTCCGCCTGATACGTTAGTTCCGCCCTGCTCTATATAGGTATCATATCCATCGGGGAATGAACGGACAAATTCATCTGCCTGTGCAAGTTTACAAGCCTTTGTGATTTCTTCATCGGTAGCATTTATATTTCCCCAACGGAGATTATCCTTGATTGTGCCGGAGAAAAGCTCATTTTTTTGGAGCACCATTGCAACAGAGTTGCGAAGCACGTGAGTGTCATATTCACAAACATTCTTACCGCCCACCAAAAGCTGACCGCTTGTTATATCATAAAGTCTTGGTATTAACTGAACAAGGGAGGATTTTCCCGAACCGGTTCCACCGAGAATTCCAACTGTCATACCTGATTCAATCTTCAGATTTACTCCGGAAAGCGACTCTCTTTCAGCTTTTTTAGAGTATTTAAAGCTAACATTTTTAAATTCAACAGAGCCGTCTTTAACTTCTTCTACCGGAGATTTTGTATTTATCATTGCCGGCTCTTCGGTGAGCACCTCGTAAATACGTTTTGCCGATTCCGCCGACATTGTAAGAATAACGTATATCATTGAGAGCATCATAAGTGACATAAGTATCTGCATACCGTAAGTAAGCATTGCAGAAATTTCTCCGACAAATATAGTTTCGCCGCCGCCTGTAATAACCATTCTTGAACCAACAAGCAGGACAAATATCATATTAAAATATAAGCAAAACTGCATTATGGGAGTATTCAAGGCAACAATACGTTCCGCCCTTGTAAAGTCAGAAGTAATAGTATCAGCTCTATCCGAAAACTTCTCTTTTTCATATTCCTCACGGGAAAAGCCTTTGACAGCTCTCATACCTCTTACGTTTTCTTCAATAGATTCGTTAAGATGGTCGTATTTTCTGAAAACACGTCTGAAAGCCGGCATTGCCTTGCGGCTTACTAACAAAAGACCGCAAATAAGGAACGGAACCACGACAACAAAGGTAGTAGCAAGTGCCCCACCCATAATATAAGCCATAACTATTGAAAAAATAAACATAAGAGGACTTCTTACGGCAGTCCTTATAATCATCATATAGGCAAACTGAACATTAGAAACGTCGGTTGTCATTCTCGTTACAAGAGAAGTCGATGAAAACTTATCGATATTTTCAAAGGAAAAAGTCTGCACTTTTTTAAATATATCATGACGAAGATTTTTTGCAAAGCCCGATGAAGCTTTAGCACAGGTAAATCCCGCAATACCTCCGCAGGCAAGAGATAAACAAGCCATAACAACAAGTAAAATACCAATTGGAATTATTTCACTCATATCAACACCGTCTTTAATACTGTTAACAAGGTCAACTGTAATAAACGGTATAAAGGTTTCAATTATAGCTTCGCCTACAATAAATATCAAAGTAAAAATGGTCGGCAGCTTGTATTCACGAATACTTGCCGCAAGCTTTTTCAGCAAATAAAGCACTTCCTTTATATATTAATTAATCACCTTATTATTATATCTTAGGCAGACATTTTTTTCAAGTATACTACCTACATTTTTTTAAAAATTAACATTAGTGTAACATTCTTTTTGTTGGAGTCTTAATCATTCCTTCTTTTTATTGTAAGACTGTCAACTACCGAGGCGCTTAGATTTTCCCCTCTGTATTTAATATAAAAAAATCCAAATACTGAAAAAGCAACTGCTCCGATAAAGTTTACAAACATATCTTTCATAGTATCATAAAGTCCTATATCAAGATATCCGCCCACATTCAGACTGACGCCGTTAACCAGAGTATCGGTTATATTTGTAATCTTAACGGCAACGTTAACTCCTTCAGGATTAAGTGCCACAGATGAAATTGAGTCTAGTATAGTATCCTTCTGCATATCCGTCATTAAAAAAATATCTGAGTAAAACTCCAAAAATTCCCATAGCACACCTATAGTCATTGAAAAGCAAAAAGAAACGAGAGCTGCAAAGATCGGTGAAAGATTAAACTTGATCTTCTCGTTTCGGTTAAGTATATCGATAAGGGAAAGTCCGATTCCGGCAGCTAAAAAGCCGGTAACCGTGTGAAGTATCGTATCCCAAAGAGGAAAGATTATATAATAATTATTAATTTCCCCAAGTATTTCTGCCGCAAAAATAAACAAAAGAACAATATTTTCAAGAGGAGTCGGCAATTCAACGTGAAACTTTTGTTCCACAAAAGCAGGAACTAGCATAAGAACAAGGGTAAACACGCACAAAAACGTATTCTCATAATTGCCAATAAACAATTGTCTTACACCAACAATCATAATCGCTATTCTGAGAATTATATATAAAATAAAAGTTGATCGATTTCGTCGGTATTCATCACGAAGAC
>JAZNAB010000150.1:0-3598 GCA_045586285.1 Candidatus Flemingiibacterium sp.
TTTCGCATTTGTGAAAGTTAAGACAAACAACTGTACAAAAATTGGTATAAAATTCATAATTATTTAACCATTTTTTGTAGGAAACGTGATATAATGAATATAGTCAATTTTTTGACAAAATTAACAATTGCAATTTTAAGCGTTTTACGCTATTAATAAAAACAGAAAGGAAGTATAAAAATGTCTACAAAAATTCTTGTTGTTGATGATGACCTTAATATTTGCGATTTATTAAGACTGTATTTTGAAAATGAAGGTTATGAGGTTAAAACTGCCAATGACGGCGCTGAAGGCGTTAATTTCTTTAAAATGTATGAGCCCGATTTAGTACTTCTCGATATTATGCTCCCGAAGAAAGACGGTTGGCAGGTTTGCCGTGAAATCAGAGAAATTTCCGGAAAGCCGATTATTATGCTTACAGCTAAGGGTGAGGTTTTCGATAAGGTTCTTGGTCTTGAGCTCGGAGCTGATGACTTTATGGTTAAGCCTTTTGAAACAAAAGAGCTTTCTGCTCGTGTAAAGGCTGTACTCAGACGTTACAGTGCTCACGATAATCAGAATGATGATGAAACAATAAAGTTTGATAACATTGAAATCAGCCGTCAGAAATATGAGCTTAAGCTTAAGGGTAAATCTGTTGATATTCCGCCTAAAGAGCTTGAACTTTTATATTTCCTTGCATCTAATTATAACAGAGTTTTCACTCGTGACCAGCTTCTTGATAAGGTTTGGGGATTCGATTATCTTGGGGACTCACGAACAGTTGACGTTCACGTAAAGCGTCTTCGTGAAAAGCTTGAAGGTGTATCGGACAAATGGGTACTTAAAACTGTTTGGGGTGTAGGCTATAAGTTTGAACTTCTTCAGTAATTTACGGAAGAATATTTTAAAGCTGCCCAACCGTATTTTCGGTTGGGCATAAATTTTAAATTAAAAGGGGACTTGTATTATGAAAACAATTAAAGCAGAAGCAATTACCAATGAAAATTTTGCTCCATTCGGTCAATTTTATACTATAGACAAACCTGAAGGTTATGCACTCTGCGGGGAGATACATAAGTTTTTCCCTGATAGATTGGTTGCTGACAGTACTCATAGAGTAGGATATTCTCCTATTGTTGTAAAGAAACCCGAAAGAATGATTATAACTCAGCAAGAGTATCATACGACAACATGGGAAATGATTATGCCTCTTGATGATGATATGATTTTGCATTGTGCACCGGCTTCCGCAGGTACTCCGGTACCCGAATTTGTAAAGGCGTTTGTTGTGCCAAAGCATACTTTAATTAAAATGAATGCTGCAATTTGGCATCTTGCTCCTCTTCCTGCGAATAAGGATACTCTTACAGCAATGATTATTCTTCCGGAATGTACATATGCAAACGACTGTACTGTTGTTGATCTGAAGTCAGATGAGCAGTTTGAAATTATCAAATAAAAAAAACAGCTCCGAGCTTGAATGCTCGGAGTTTTTTTACAATAATCCGAAAAAACTACTGTAGGGATATTTAATATCGGATTTTTTATAGTTTTACATATATTCGTTTTTGATGAAACTGCAAAGGAATGTAAAAATATTTTTGATGTAAGAAGCTTCGTCTTCGCTTGAGGGCGAATGGAATGTGAAAACAGTAAGCAGATTTGCGTTAGTATGGCAAGTTATATTTAACGTGTTTTCAGATATGTTTACATCAGTCTTCATATTACGGGCAGCTGCCATATCTTTTATGGCTGCAAGTTCTAAGCTTAGATGCGGCATTGCTGCTATGGCTGAATCAAAATCACATATGGAGTCAGTAATCTTAGCGGCAATAGGTGTTGATAAAGTAATGTCAACTGCTTCTTTTCCTATATCTTTGATAAATGAACACTCAATTACAATATGTCCCGTTTTCGATAGGGGAACAAGTGCCGCCAGGAGAGTTGATATATAAAGAAGCAAGGGATTTGTATTAGTGTATACAGAAAAAGGAGGTCGTTCACTATATTTTAATTCAACAGTACCGCCAATTTCAGCAAGTCCCTTTTTCCAAGTATCCATCATAGAAATAATTTCAAGTAAAATACTTTTTTCATCAGCTAAATGATGAAAGTGAGTTCCTTCTATTATGGTTGATGTAGTGGTGTGATACATATAAAGCCGTTTTAATCTTTCGCAGCATCTTTCAAGATGTTTAATATCCGCTCTCGGTGAATTAATAAGCGCCTTTAATGCAGTTGATATGTTATTAAATGCTTCGTCTGCATACCAACTTTTCTGTGTGCCTTCAAAAATAAGCATTGGCGGAATAAGCAGTACAAAATAATCCTCATTGTTAATGCTGCCCTTGATGGCTATAGCTGCAGTTGTTGAGTTTTCTCTGCCAAAAGTTGTTATTACTACAGGTTTGTTTGTATCATATAACTCTTTTATATCATTTTTATTTACATAATCAAGTATGCAGTTATTTATGGCAGGACGATGGAAAAAGTGTTCTGCACCGGAGCTTTTTGCGGTTACTGTAAATGCTGAGTCGCATATAAACAGAGGCATTGCAGACTGCAAGAGAGCACTGTTCTTTATAAGTTCTTTTAATTTTTCACTGCATCTTCTTGGCATACCAACCTCCTGTGTAGTTCTTTGAAAAACGCTTTTATAAATTATAAGCTTTTTTTAATAATTTGTCAATAAAAAAAATTAAATGAAATCTTTATTAACGGTATTGTTCTGTGAATTTACTTGGACTTATTCCGTATTTTTCTTTGAAAATTCTGTAGAATGTTGTATAATTATGAAAACCGCAGGCTGTACAAACCTCAGCGGCTGTGTGTCCTTCTGCTAATAGTTCTTTTGCTATAGTCAGGCGCTTCAGTATCAGATACTGATATATACTGATTCCTGTCTTTTCACTGAATTCGTGAGAAAGATAATACTTACTTACGTAGAATTTTTTTGACAGCATATCAAGTGAAATATTTTCGTGATAATTGTTATTCATATATGAAATAATTCTGTTTATAAGGGTGGGTGATTCTATAGGCTCAGCTGCATTCTTATCCTGTTTAGCCATACGGTTTACTTCGACAAGAAGCTGTATAAACAGCCCTTCTGCATATAAATTTCCGCCATAGTCACTGCTGTGGGCTTCACGGTTTAAAAGCTCAAAAAGCTCGGATATACGCCCTCTCATCAGAACGTTTGAATGAATAAGTTTAATACTGTTATTTGGGTTTAACTGAAAACAAGCTGTAAGGTCAGTTTGCTCGGAACTTATTGACGACAAGTAATTTCGGTCTATCCATAAAACCATTCTTTCATATGCTGTGCCGGATTTTGCAATCGGTTGGTGCAATTCCATAGGACTGATTAAAAGTAAATCTCCCTTACTTAAGTGATAGGATTCACCCTCAACCCAATATGAAACATCTCCGCCGAGGAAAAAATATATTTCATAAAAATCGTGGTGATGTATTCCGACAAAATCAGGGTTGTTTTCTTTGTAATGGAACACCTCAAAATTTCGCTTCTTCATATCTTGTCGGTGTTCAAATTTTTGAATTTTTGTTGACATAAAACTATTTAAATAAAGTCGGAGGCCAAGCGGTCTTAGGAAGA
>JAZNAB010000151.1:0-5599 GCA_045586285.1 Candidatus Flemingiibacterium sp.
TTATACATAGCATTCTTCCCTCAGCTAATAGCAGGACCTATTGTAAAATACGGCGACATTAAAGAACAAATTGCTTTCCGTACTATTACACTAAACAAAACAGCACTCGGTATACGACGCTTTATTTACGGACTTTCCAAAAAAGTACTTATATCGAATACTGCGGCTCTGATAGCATCAGCAGCCTTTGGTACAAATACCCCCTCAGCTTTATTAGCTTGGTCAGGTGCAATCTGTTACTGTATTCAGCTGTATTTCGATTTTTCGGGATACTCTGATATGGCAATTGGACTTGCCTCTGTTTTCGGTTTTGATCTTCTTGAAAACTTTAACTATCCTTATTGTGCACCATCAATTAGAAACTTTTGGAAAAGATGGCATATTTCACTTACAACCTGGTTTCGAGAATATGTATATTTCTCCCTTGGCGGAAATAGAAAAGGTAAAATCCGGACTGTTTTAAATCGACTTACAGTATTCTTTTTGACAGGACTTTGGCACGGTGCTAACTTTACTTTTATTGTATGGGGACTTTGGCAAGGTTTGCTTATGTTCTTTGAAGAATTCACGGGCATTGAAAAATATTATAAGAAATGGTATTTAAAGCCCTTTTATCATATCTACACTTTACTTGCAGTTTGTCTTGGTTTTGTAGTATTTAATTCTCCAAGTCTTGATTTTGCATTCAGATATATAGGTGATATGTTTTCGTCTACAACTTCCCCTGCAGATGCACTTGCGCTGTTTTCGCCTTATACGATTATAATGCTTATATTCGGCATTGTTTTTTCTCTGCCGGTTTTGCCATATCTAAGAAACAAATTTGAAAACAAAAAAGTTTTATACCAAGTTTTTGATACGGCATCATATGTAATAAGTATTCCCTTGTTTTTCATATGCATAATGGCTCTTGCCTCAGGAGCATTCAATCCGTTTATATATTATAAATTCTAATCTGTTGGATTTTCTACCGGATTTTTGGAGGATATATGAGAAAATTACTTGCAATTTTATATTGTGCACTGTTCTTAATACCTTGTGTTTTTTTCTCCCTCGGCGTTTTTATTCCGGGAGCAGTCGAGAAAAATAATGAAGCCGTAATGCCGAATATATTAAAGCAGTCACCTATAACTTTAAACACCGATTTTGGCAATGAGTTTGAAGAATACTTTCAAAAAAGCTTTGCTTACAGAGATAAAGTTGTTAATATTTTTGCTTCCCTTCGTGAAAATTTGCTCTCTGAAGGAAACGAGCAGGTTATTGTAGGCGATGACGGTTTTTTATTCTTTAACGATACAACCGGAGATTATATCGGCACTTCAGTTTTAAGTGATGAACAAATATTAAGTATAGCGACCAGCCTTGAAAATATCTATAATTATGTAAAACAAAAAGGAGCTGCATTTGTTTTTGCAGTTGCTCCGAATAAAAACAGTATTTATTCAGAAAAAATGCCTGAGCGATATATTTTCAGCAACGAAAGAAATGTTGACAAATTATATCAAGTCCTCGAAGCAAGAGGTGTTCCGTATATTGATCTCCGTCCTCATCTGTTAAATACAAAAGACGATGGTCTTTTATATTTTAAGCGTGATACCCACTGGAATAGCGATGGAGCACTTATAGCGGTAAATGCTATTCTTGATTTACCTCAGGTCTATGAGAAAATTACAAAAAGAGTCGATTTTAAATTATTCAGGGAAGATAATACTGATTTTGCAGGAGATTTAGATGACCTGCTCTACCCTGACGGAAACGGTTTTGACGTCGATACCTACTATAATTTAACTGATCAGTACATTTTTACGTCTGCCTATCAAACCCCAATGGATATGCAGATTTCTTCCCGTTCAGGCGGTGAAGGAACGCTTTTAATGTTCCGTGATTCTTTTGCAAACTCAATGCTTCCCTTCCTTTGCTCAAGCTTTAGGGAAGCACGTTTTGAACGTGCAAATCCTTATAGGGTAGACTTACTTGATGAATATCTTGCTGATGTTGTAATAATTGAAATCGCCGAAAGAAACATAAATACCCTTATCGGCTGTGATGAACGAATAAATAAGGAGTGATACTTTAAATGCAAAAAAAACAAATGACGGCATTTTTTCTTCTTACAGTTACCGTCGCATCTGTTTTGACATCTTGCAGAGTATCCACTGCGGCAAAAGAACATATTTATGAAGATTTTGACTTAAAAAAGGATCTTGGAATAGAGTTCCCGACAAAAGCGTTTAACATTGATGAAATAACAATTTTTGATACTGAAGTTTTACCTGCAGAACCAAATTTTATAGGTGAAAATATAACTGCATTTCCTATGATAGTCTATGACAAAATGGATATATATGAATCTAAAACTTCAAAATATCCTTCAAATACTCTTAAGAACGGAGAAGAAATTTTCCTTTCAGAACCTGTGGGAGATGATATTTGGGGGACCGTATATTCAAGAGATGGCAAACTTATCGGATATGCAAAAGACGGTTTCTTAAGCGCTGTTTCAGATGGAGTTGGAATGTATGCGGAAATCGGCAATGAATACGGTCTTGCAAAAACAAACAGCGGAGATATGATTAACGCATACTCCCATTTGGTTGACGTCAACAAATACTTAAAAGTTTATTATTCTGATGATCTTGCAAATACTGATGTTACAACACTTGACGGAGTTGATCTTACCGAATACGATTTAGTTGTGTCAATGAAGCTCTCTACACAAGAAACATCTATCGGCAAACCTTTTTATAACCGAAATATGTGCCTTTTGCAATATGATACACTGCTAAAACTTGTAAGAGCAATAAGAGCTTTTAAAAATGACGGCTATACTGTGGTTATATATGATGCCTACCGTCCTACATCGGTACAGCAAAAATGGTTTGACGTTGTAAGGGTTCATAAATGGGTTGCTAACCCTGCTATTGGTATGGGAGGCATACACGACAGAGGTACTGCTGTTGACATTTCCCTGCTTGATGCTTCGGGAATGGAAATTGAAATGCCAACACCTATGCACACCTTTACTGTAGACTCAGCAAGAGATAGTGAAAAGATGACAGAAGCCGCAAGAGCCAATATGGAATATATGACAAAAATAATGTGGAACTGCGGGTTTACATATATAAACTCAGAGTGGTGGCATTTTCAGTGTGTTAACACAAAAAAATATCTACCAACCGATCACCCTCTTGATGACATCATTTTGGTTCCATCGGAATTTTCAAGTATCAACTAAAGGAGGAGCAACGTGAACAATACACAAGCAAACGACGCAAAGCTTTTTCCCGTTCCCAGCCTTGCTCCCGATATGGTAGCCCCTGCTGCTGTACGTTCGATTTCAATTACAAAAAAAGACGGCAGTACGGATTTTATGAAAATAACCATAAAAAGAGATTTGCAAACTCCCATTGAAAGTTTTACTTTTAAATACCGTTTTTCTACCTTACCCGTTTATGTTGAAGATCCAAAACATCAATTTAATTCATATGTATATAAATCAGCAGATATAAACTCAAAAGAAATGCTGAGCTTTGACGGTGAAGTCCCGTCACAACTTACTCTCGACGGCTGTTCTGCATATATCTCCGAAATAAAGTTTGCAAACGGGCTTAATATTACATACGAACCTTCTGAATTCAAGTTTGTCAGAAAGCCTATTAAAAAGAATAATCAACAGCAAAATCCCCCCCTGCAAAGCTCAAGAAATCTGAATCCCCCACAAAATAACAGCAGAACATCCAATAGATCTCAAATACAAAATTCCCAAAATCAAAAGTCAAATGTGCAAGGCCAAAACCTTGAAAATTCCTTAAAGAAACAATCCCCCGCCTCATCTAACAGTTTGCATAATGCACAGAAAAAGAAATTTCGTACCACGGCAATTTTAACTACAGTTATTTTTATAACACTAATTGAAATTATCGGCGGAGTTTATCTTTATAATTTTCTTGGAGTTAAAAAATCCACAGATTTTTTAATTAAAGACGGATTATATAATGAGGCATATAAGCTTTCTTCTATGACAAGCTTTAATGCTCTTACTCAAAGAGTATGTGAAAAAGCCTCTGTTTACTATTTTGAAAAGGGCGATCTTGAAAACGCTTATGTATATGCTTATGCTGCCCCCAAGCCTTTCTGTGATGTTATAATCGACTATGCAGCTTCAAGTGTAATAAACATTGAAGACGGCAAAATCAACGAAAGTGCTTTCAGAGTAGCAAAAATGTCCGAAAACGACGAAAAATTTGACTCTATTGTTCTTTCAATTTGCGAAATACTTAAAGGCCGTGGAGATTTTTCAAATGCACTGCTTGTCATAAGTGAGCTGAGAGATAATGCTAAACGTGATGCTGCCGAAAAAGGTATTTTTACCGATGCAATAAAGCATTATGTTTCTAGCAATAAATATTGGCAGGCTTCTGCATTTATAGACGGGCTTGATGATGTAACCTCATTTAATCTAACAAAGGAAGAAATTATAAAATCGGCTATTGAAGCTTGTAAAGAAATCGATGACAGTGCCGGTATAATATATTTATCACAAAAATATCCAGAGTACGCAGAAAACATCTCAGCTAAAGAGGGGGTTGATGCTGATGATGCCGGTGTTCGCTCTGAATTAGCTATTGTTTATCCTTTACTCAGCGCCGAACAAAAACGTGCATATCACCAAAAAACCTTTTCAGTTTCTGACGGAATTGTAACAGAAATCATAAACGGTGAAATTAAATCTTTATCAATAAAAGATGCTGTATCTATTGATGAAAATTCTTTTTGCTATGCTATACTTCACAACTCCGGCAAAATTACAGTTACAGGCAAAAACGGCTATAAGATTCCATATAACGTAAAAAATATCACTGATGCTGTAAAGATATCTCTTGGTGAAAATCACATACTTGTACTTCATCAAGACGGCACAGTTACTGCTCTCGGAGATAATTCATTCGGGCAGTGCAATACAAAGGACTTCAAGGATATCGCCGACATTTCTGCAGGTCAGAATTTTTCACTCTGTCTAAAGAGTGACGGAACCGCTTTGGCTGTAGGTTCAAATTCATCTATGCAGTGCAAAGTTGAAGGATATCAAAATATTGTCGACATTATCGCACTCAACCAAACCTCTGTGCTTTTATTTAAAGACGGTACAGTTAAGTTGTGCGGATATCGTTCAATGGGCCTTAAAGATATTGAAAAGCTTACATTTGTATCACGAATAGAAGGGGCATATTCTACTATTGTCGCAGAAACACTTGAGGGAAAGTATTATGTATTCTCAGGGTCAAGCGGTAATAGTGTCGAAAGTGCTGATGAGTGGAGTGATATTATGTATTTTGATGTCGGAAACTTATGTATTGCCGCAAAGTCTAAAACCGGAACGGTTTATACCGACGGCTTACTTGTAAAAGAAAACTAATCAAGATAAAGGAAAATATACTGATGAATAGTAACGTTGCCGAAAATAAAGAGGAGCTTAATAATTCAGATATCAATGACTCTGCAATAGCTAGGAAGGAAAAAGAAGAAATTTCTATTAAGAGCGATGCTCCTGAAATAATTGACAGCGCTGAAAGCGATACTGTTACAGATAATAATGACA
>JAZNAB010000152.1:0-3653 GCA_045586285.1 Candidatus Flemingiibacterium sp.
AGCCTTCCTTGATCTTTACATATACACCCTTAAGTGCATCTCCGGAAGTAGCTGTTGTGTCATCGTTGAATGCTGTATATGATTCTACTGTAGAGGCAGTGAACTTAACCGTTTTGTTTCCTGCTGTTACCGACTCGATTACAGAAGTATCAGTAATTGTACTTCCTGTGTCGTAACCCCAATAAATCGGCCACCACTCTCTCCATTGTGCGTCCCTTGTGTCCACTTTGGTCCATTGGAGAGTTTTGCAAGTACTGTCGTTGTGCTGATGTTCGTCAATTTGGCATATGAGGTCGCTCGCATCATAACAACTATTGGAATGTATTCCTAATAGGGATACACAATAGTTATAACAGAAAATTATGGGAATCACAATAAATATTGAAAAAGTCTAATGTAACTTCTTATGAATTAAAAACACCATAAAACCTAAACTTACAAGTTTGGATTCAATGGTGTTTTGTTATAAAAATCGGTATTTATGCGTTTTTCAAGGCATCTCAATTGTTGTATTTTTTGCTGCGGAGAATGAAAAATAAATTTTACTTAAACTCCGGCGCTTTAGCCTCACCTGTTGCAAAGGTGTTTGGGCCGGGATTTGACATAGAGAAATACATCTTTGCGGCTTTCGTTGTGCCGAAGTCACGGTTGGAGCCGGTTTCTTGCACTTTGTTGAAGGCATCACGGAACATCTGATTGTGGGCTTCTTCTCGGTTGAGAAGAAAATCGATAGTTTCTCTGACCTTCTTGTCATCAATTTGGCGGTATAGATACTCATACACCACTTTAGCTCGCTGCTCAGAAGCAATATTTGAAAGCAAATCTGCACACAAATCCCCTGTGACTGTGACGTAATCTCCGGTCCAAGAATAGCCGGAAGCATTGATAAGACCCGGGTTGAGCCCATTTTGAACGTGCGTCTGCACCTCACCTGCCTGTACTTTTGTCGCATCTACGTCGTGGCCGTTGAGCAGGTTGATGGTTTGTGCGACCATTTCAAGATGCCCCAATTCCTCTGCGGCGATATCGAGAAAAAGATCCTTAATATCGGGATCCTTAATGCGAAAACTCTGTGACATATACTGCATTGCCGCTTTTAATTCACCGTTTCCGCCGCCTAGCTGTTCCTGAAGCAAAACGGCATATTGAGGATTTGGTTTTTCGACCGCTACGGGATGAAATAACATTTTTTCGTGTTTGAACATAATTAATGTTGACCTCCATATTTTTTTGATTTAAAACTATTATTTAACATAACACACTAAAATATACTTTTATTTTTTCATATCATCTGTTGCGGGATTGTCGATAAGCTCACCGTGTTCGGTAAAACGTGATCCGTGGCAGGGGCAATCCCAAGTATGCTCGACACGGTTGTATTTAAGAGCACAACCGAGATGTGAACATCTTGGCGAAGTGGGCGTTAGTATTCCGATAGCCGACTCAAAGATGTTGATGAAAAGCTGCGGTCGAAGAATGGTGCGTGATGGATCGAAAACAGCGGCATACGGACTGTTCTTTCCTTGAGTGAGATCACATAGAATATCTGCGGCAACCATAGCATTTGTCATTCCCCATTTGTTGAATCCGGTTGCAACAAAAACGTCGGGTGTTGATTTGGCGTACTGCCCAATGTATGAAATGTCGTCCAATGTCATACAATCCTGAGTTGCCCACTTTCCTACAATTTCGGCGTTCTTATAATGCTTTCTTGCAAATTCTTCAAGCTCCTGCCAACAGCCGCCCGGCTTACCCGTGCGGTGCCCGCCGCCACCAAGAAGCAAAAGATCGCCGTAACTGCGAAAGGATAACCCGGTGTTTGATTCGTCCACATACATCCCGCTGACATTCTGTGCATTTTTCAAGGCAATGACATAAGAGCGGTGTTGATAAAGCTTTAATGGGTATAAACCGTGCTTGTTCAGAATCGGGAAATGAGTTGCGATAATTAGTTTTTTGAAAGTAATCTCACCACAATTGGTTTTTGCTTTGTAGGGCATCAGCTCCAAGACTTTTGTATGCTCGTAGATTGGTAGATCTTTTGCGATACCAAATAGAAATTTCAAGGGGTGAAACTGTGCTTGATTATTTACTCGCACCGCTCCCGCAACTGCGAATGGAAGCTCGTGAGCATCCGAAAAAACAGCTTTCACACCGATGTGATTAAGCGAGGCTACTTCCTTTTCGATTTTCTTTCGGTCGTTTAAAGAATAAACGTAATTATCCCCTGTTTCATAATCGCAATCAATATTTACACAAAGGTGAGAGTATTCCTTGATTGTGTCGGTTTGCGCTTTAACATAAAGCTTGGCAGTATCTACGCCAAAGCGTTTTATCATTTTGTCGTAAATGAGTCCGTGACCAATAGTAATTTTTGCCGTTGTGTTTTTTGTGATGCCGCCGCAGATTTCCGTCGCTTCCAAAAGCATACAATCCACACCCGATTTTTTAAGTTTGTATGCACATAAAACTCCTGCAATTCCGCCGCCGATGATGAGCACGTCGGTGCTTTTATTGCCGTTTAAAGCATCAAAACGTACACGTTTTGCGGTATCTTCCCAAATAGAATCTATATTCATCGCACTGTTATTCTCCTTTTGTTTTGATATTATATTATCTGTAATTTTGAAAATCTATATACTTGTCAATATCTCGTATAGGTCGCTTTGGAAATGCTAAAAATAAAAAATGACGGAGGTGAAGAAATGAGCAATCGATTAGCAAGTGAAACAAGTCCGTATTTACTTCAGCACAAGGACAATCCTGTTGATTGGTATCCTTGGGGTGACGAGGCGTTTGAACGTGCAAAGACGGAAGATAAGCCGGTCTTTTTAAGTATTGGATATAGTGCGTGTCATTGGTGTCACGTGCTCGCTCACGAGAGCTTTGAGGATAAAGAGATTGCAAATCTGCTCAATCAACATTTTATATCTATCAAAGTAGATAAAGAGGAGCGTCCTGACATTGACAGCGTATATATGGCGGTCTGCCAAGCCTTTACGGGAAGCGGCGGTTGGCCGACAAGTATATTTATGACTGCGGAACAAAAACCCTTTTTTGCGGGAACGTATTTCCCTAAAACTTCACGAGGCGGTATGATAGGTTTTCGGGAGCTTCTGCTTGCAATTCACGAAAAATGGGTGTCCGACCGTGATATTCTGCTAAAACAGTCTGATGATATTATAAAACATCTAAACCAATCGCAGAATTTTTCAAAAACGGCTGATACTGATCTGACTCACATAGCAGTTCGGCAATACGAGCGCATCTATGACGAAAAATACGGTGGCTTTGGGCGTAAACCCAAATTTCCGACACCGCATAATATATTGTTTTTACTAGATTATTACGAGCGTTACAAAACAGTATCGTGTCTGAATATGGCGGAACATACGCTGATGCAAATGTACCGTGGCGGAATGTTTGATCACATTGGATTTGGTTTTTGCCGCTATTCCACCGATGAAAAGTTTCTTGTTCCGCACTTCGAAAAAATGCTGTACGACAATGCGCTCCTTATTCTTGCATATTGCAAGGCATATGCGGTAACAAAAAAGGCATTATATCTTGAAATTGCAGAAAAAACGGCAAATTATATTCTCCACGAGATGACCTCGGCCGAGGGCGGTTTTTACAGCTCACAAGATGCTGAT
>JAZNAB010000153.1:0-8125 GCA_045586285.1 Candidatus Flemingiibacterium sp.
CTCAAAGATAATATCCCACGTCAGCTTTTTGAAGTGCCTATTCAGGCGGCAATCGGCGGTAAGATTATTGCAAGAGAAACGGTTAAAGCTATGCGTAAAGACGTGCTTGCAAAGTGTTACGGCGGAGATATTACAAGAAAGAAAAAGCTGCTTGAAAAGCAGAAAGAGGGAAAAAAGAAGATGCGTCAGCTTGGCTCGGTAGAGGTTTCTCCCGAAGCGTTTATGGCTGTATTGAAGCTTGAAGACGAATAAGATTTTTTGTATATTTCTTATTTTTCTTGAGTATTTTTGGAGAATTATATGCATAGAAAAAATCTTGGTTTATATATTCACATACCATTTTGCCACGCTAAGTGTGCATACTGTGATTTTTATTCCCAATCCGGTGCAGGCGAATCTTTAATGGAACGGTATACCGATGCGCTTCTTCTTCAAATGGAGGATTATGCATCCGCCTGCGATACCTATAATATTGATACGGTTTTCATAGGAGGAGGTACTCCGACTGCATTGCCCGTAACCTTTATGAAGGATATAATATCAGGTATTCGCCGTAATTTTCACTTGCACAAAAATGCTGAGTTTACTATGGAGGCAAATCCTGCCACTGTTAGCTCTGCTGCACTGCAGACATATAGAAAGCTTGGGGTAAATCGCTTGAGCCTTGGTTTGCAAAGTGCGAATGAAGATGAACTTTCTGCTCTTTCACGTATTCATAGTGCCGACGATTTTCTTGGAAGTTATAAACTTGCGAGAAGTGCAGGTTTTGAGAATATAAATGTTGATATCATGTACGGTATTCCGCTACAAACAGCGGAGAGCTTTGCAAGAACTCTTGATTTTGTAACATCTCTTGATCCTGAGCATCTTTCTTTATATGGTTTGAAAATAGAAGAAGGAACACCTTTTTTCAGACAAAAGGATACTTTAATTTTGCCCGATGAGGATACTGAAGCCGATATGTATCTTGATGCTACCCGATACTTAAATGTTAAGGGCTACAGACATTATGAAATATCCAATTTTGCAAAGTCCGGCTTTGAATGCCGTCATAATTTAAAATATTGGAACTGTGAAGAGTATCTGGGACTTGGCTGTGCTGCTCATTCATATTTTGGTAATATGCGATTTTCAACAAAACGTGATCTTGGCTTATACATTGATTCTATGGAAGCGGATATTACTAACGGCGGTTTGTTAACAAGTGACGGCTCAGCTCTTTGCGATGATGCTATAAGAAAAGCTCAGCCAACTGAGGAAATGTATACTTTGAGTGATAATGAGCGTATTGGTGAGTACATTATGTTAAGACTAAGACTTACAGACGGTATTTCATCTTCTGAATTTGAAAAACGCTTTAATTTGAACTTTGATGCATTATACGGCAGACGCTTAAATATTTATATAAACGGCGGATTTATGCAGTATGATGGCGACAGATACAGTTTTACTCCAAGGGGAATGTATGTTAGCAACTATATTTTATCTACAATTCTTGACTTTGATGAAAACAGCCGAATAGTAAACGGTATTGCCGACGGATCTGACAAAAATTAATTTTTGAAAGGACCATTTATATGACTCCCGATTTTTATGAAAATTTAAAAGGTATTCTAAAAATTCCCAGTGTTGCCGTGGACGGAGATGAACGCTATCCTTTTGGCAAGGACTGCGAAGATGCTCTTGACTATATGCTTGATTTGTGCAAGGGCTTTGGATTTCGCACAAAAAAATGTGCAAATATGCTTGGTTATGCGGAAATCGGCGATGGTGAGGAAATGCTTGGTATTCTTGTACATCTCGACGTCGTTCCTGCGGGAAATGACTGGGAATATCCGGCTTTTGATCTTACACGGATAACGGTTGACGGTGAAGAAAGGTTGATTGGCAGAGGCATTGATGACGATAAGGGCCCTGCACTCATCTGTGTTTATGCAATGAAAGCTCTTGTTGATTCAGGCGTTAAGTTAAATCGCCGTGTTCGCATAATCTTCGGTTTGACAGAGGAGAGAGGCGCATGGATTGATATGGATTATTATTGCAAGACAGAGGAGCTTCCAACCTTTGGCTTTACACCTGATGCATCTTTCCCGACAGCTTACGGGGAAAAGGGAATTGCTCATTTTGAGCTTCGTATGAAAAAATCCGAGGCAGGAGTTGACGAGGTTTTCGGCGGTAATGCTGCTAATATGGTTCCTGATAAATGCACTTGTATTGTTAATGGGAAAACATTTACGGGCGTTGGAAAAAGTGCCCACGGAAGTACTCCTCTCATTGGAAAAAATGCAATTTTAGATTGCTTTAAAAAGATAAATGCTGAAGCACCTTGTGGACTTTCAGATTTTATATGCCGGTGTTTTGATGAAAAATGCGATGGAAGCTTAATTGGCTGTGCCGTTTCTGATGAGCCAAGCGGTGAGCTTACACTCAATGTCGGCGTTGCTTCTATTGACGGCGATGATGTTGTTATAACCATTGACATTCGTTATCCTGTAACAGCAAGTTTTTCCAAAATTGAATCTAAAATTATAGAATCATTAAAAAAGTATAATGTTAAAGTTGTAACTCTTGAAAATAAAGCACCTGTGTATTTTGATAAAGACAGTGCTCTTATTAAGACTCTTTGTAAAATATATAATAAACATTCAGGTAAAAACGCTGAGCCATTTGTAATGGGCGGCGGAACTTATGCAAGAGCTATGCCGAATATTGTGTCTTTCGGAGCAGGTATGTCAGATTCAGCTCATCAAAAGAATGAATACGTACCTGAGGCAAAGGTCGATGAAGCTTATAAAATATATACTGATGCTATTTTAGAGCTTACAAAAATAAAACTTTAATTTAAAATGGAGATAATATGGCTTTTAAAGAAAATTTAAGACAATATGCAAAGCTGATTGCTGCTCTCGGCGTAAATGTTACGCCTGACAGATACGTTTTGTTGAACTGTGCCCTTGAGGCTGCAGAGCTTGGACGAATGGTTGAAGAGGAGTGCTTTTTACTTGGTGCAAAAGATGTCATAGTGCTTTGGAATGACCAGAGAAGCGCACGAATCAGAGTTGATAATGCATCAATAGAGCAGTTTGAAAATGTCCCGGAATGGAGAGCGGAGCAGCGCAATTATTATGCTCGTGAGGGCTGTGTAGCAATTAATATTATTGCAGAAGATCCCGACATATTTGCAGGAGCTTCAAGCGAAAAAATGAAAGCATCTGTTCTTGCAAATCGCCGTGCTTTTAAAGAGTATTATAAGGTAATGGATGAGGGCAAACTTCGTTGGACTATCGCTGCTTATCCAAGCGAAGCCTGGGCTAAAAAGGTTTTTCCGAAGGATACCCCCGCAAATGCTGTTAAAAAATTATGGAAAGCAATTTTTATGACTGTCAGAATCGGAAGAGGAGATGTCGTAAAAAAATGGAAGCGTCACGACAGAATGCTTAAAAAGAGAGCAAAGGTTTTAAATAACTATAAGTTTAAGGCTCTTAGATATAAAAACTCTCTTGGAACAGATATAACAGTTGGACTTGTTAAAGGTCATATTTGGAAGGGCGGCTCAGAAAAATGTGCTTCCAAAGTTTCGTATTTCCCCAATATGCCTACTGAGGAGATTTTTACAATGCCGGATTGCCGTGTAGCAGACGGAAAAGTATATTCGGCTATGCCTCTTTCTTATCAAGGTGAGCTGATTGATGAGTTCTGGCTTGAATTTAAAAATGGTAAAGTTGTTAACCACGGAGCAAAGAGCGGACTTCGAGCTCTTGATCGTCTGCTTTCTACCGACGAGGGCTCCGGAAGTCTTGGTGAAGTTGCATTAATTCCTAACGATTCACCGATTTCTAACCTTGGTATTCTTTTCTACAATACTCTTTTTGATGAAAACGCTTCTTGTCATTTTGCTCTTGGAAAATGTTATCCCGACACAATGAAGGGTGGGGAAAAGCTTTCGGAAGATGAACTTCTTAAAAGGGGCGGAAACCGCAGCGCAAATCACGTTGACTTTATGATAGGAACAAAGGATCTTGAAATTACAGGTATTTGCGATGACGGTTCTGAAATTGCGGTATTTAAAAAAGGAAACTTTGTAATATAAATTTAATAAAAACATTAAAACTGCCGGTTTTAAACGGCAGTTTTCTTTTGTCGAAAATAGTATTGCAATTTGTTATTAAATGTGGTAAAATAAAAAAAGATGTAGGTTTTTGTTAGAAAGGATGTGGTGATTATTAAATATATTTTTATTTTAAATCCAAATGCAGGTAAAGGAAAAAAGAATATTGCTTTAAAAAATGCTATTGAAGATGCTTGTATTGTCGCAAAAGTAGATTATAAAGTATATTTAACCGAATATATTGGTAATGCCACAGAACTTGTAAAACAATGTATTCTTGAAAGAAAAGATGGAGAAAAGCTTCGTATTTATGGATGCGGTGGTGACGGAACATTTTCCGAAGTTGTAAATGGAGCTGTCAGTGCATTCGAAATATTAGGAAGAATTAATGATAGTACAGTCGAAATCGGATGTATTCCGATAGGAACGGGAAATGATTTTGTCAGAAATTTTAAAAACTCAGAGTTTTTCGGCGACATAACAAAACAACTTCTTGCTGATAAAGTTAATATCGACTGCTATAGAATAAGCGATCCTTATTCAGACACAGTTAAATACGGTATAAATATGATCAACATTGGTTTTGATTGCGATGTGGTTGCCAAAACCTCAGAAATTAAGAAAAAACCATTAATTCCTCACGGACTTGCGTATTTTGCAGGAGTTTTTGTGATGCTTAAAGAAAACGCCGGGAAGACTTTATCTGTTATACGTCCTAACGGCAGTATCACAAAAAAAGAATATCAGCTTGTTAGCGTAGCTAATGGCGGATTTTGCGGCGGCGGTTTCCATTCAGCGCCTAAAAGTTCATTGACCGATGGTCTTCTTGACGTGAGTTTGATTGATAAAGTAAAACGAAGAGAACTACTTAAAATTCTATTGTCATATAGAAAAGGTACTCACCTTGAAACTAAACTTGGTAAAAGAATAGTAAATTACAGTCAAACGAAAGAGATTTCATTAATCTTTGATAAACCTTCCAATGTTTGTATTGATGGTGAAATTATCACAATGAGCGCAGTTAACCTGAAGGTTATACCAAATGCGATTTCATTTTTAGTTCCGGTAGGTTGCAGTATTAAATAAATATATAAAAATATTACTCTGTGTTTTTGAAAGGTACGGGTTTTAAGATGCAGTATTTTTTTGAAACAGTTGAATCACTTAAAGATGCAAAGATTAAGAACGTAGGATTTGAACATTTTGATTCAACTCACTTACTTTGGCTGTTGTTTTGTGCTGTGTGCTGTACAGCAGTTGCAATTCTATATAAAAAGCTTTCTGATAAAGGCAGAAAGAGAGTACGTCTGACACTTGCATCTTTACTTTTGCTTGATGAACTTTATAAAGTTGTTTTTCTTATAATCGGTGTTGGATTTACAGCTAAATATTTGCCGCTTCACCTATGTTCAATTAACATTTTTCTTATTGCCATTCACGTAATAAAGCCAACCAAGGCAATTGAAAACTTTCTTTATTCAATTTGTATACCGTCGGCTGTTTTTGCACTTGTAATTCCAACTTGGACTGAGCTGCCTTTTCTTAATTTTATGCATTTGCACAGCTTTACAGTGCATATATTGTTGCTGATGTATCCCCTTGTTCTGTTTATTGGTGGTGATATAAAACCAAGGCTTCGTGATGTGCCGAAAACAATTGTTATTTTGCTTATTTTTGCAGTTATTGCATACATAGTAAACGTTAATACAACAGGAACGAATTTTATGTTTTTAAAATCGGCGTCAGATATAGCACCGCTTGTCTTTTTTAAAAAGCTATGCGGATCACATCTGGTTGGATTTCCAGTACTTCTTGGCGCAGTTCTTGCTTTTATGTATGCCCCTATTTACACTGTCGGATTTTTTAAAAAAAGAGCTAATAAAACTTGACAATATGTGTTAGTTGTGGTATAATTTAAGTTGTGTAAAATATTACTTAGAAGTAGAATCTAAGTAAAATATATAATTATATTGAGGTACAATTATGAAGAATTTTAACGGTATTTTTACAGCGCTTCTTACTCCTTTTACCGCTGATGGCAAGGTTAACGAAAAGGCTCTTGAACGTCTTATGGAACGCAGCATTAAAGCCGGTGTTACAGGTTTCTATTCTTGTGGTTCAACTGCTGAAGCTTTCCTTATGTCTAACGAAACACGTCGTGGACTTATGAAGAGCGTTGTTGATATTAACAAGGGCAGAACAACTCTTATTGCTCATGTTGGCGCAGTTTCTGCTGATGAAGCAGCTTCTCTTGCCGAGTATGCTTATGAGCTCGGATATGATGCAGTATCTGCGGTTGCTCCATTCTACTACAAGTTTAGCTTTGATGAAGTTACTGATTACTATAACCAACTTGCAGCAGCAACTCCGCTTAAGGTTCTTATTTATAATTTCCCTGCATTCTCAGGTGTAACTCTTTCCGCAGATCAGCTTGGCGGATTTATGAAAGATGATAGATTCCTCGGTATTAAGCATACATCTAACGACTTCTTTACTCTTGAAACTGTTAAATCTCAGTTCCCGGATAAAGTTATCTACAACGGATATGATGAAATGCTTCTCTCAGGTCTTGCAGCAGGTGCAGACGGTGCTATCGGTTCTACATTTAACTTTATGGCTGAAAAGTATGTTAAGATTCAGAAGCTCTTTAAGGAAGGCAATATGGCTGAAGCTCACGCAGTACAGCACGAATGTAACGAAATTATTCGTGTACTCTGCAAGGTTGGCGTAATGGCTGGTGAAAAGGCTATTATGAACCTTCTCGGTTACGACTTTGGCGAATGCCGCAAACCTTTCCGCAGCTGTGATAAAGAAGCTTACGCTCTTCTTGAACGTGAAGTTATGCCTCACATCATTGCTGACTAATTTGTTTTACATAAAGTTCCCACGCTATCAGCGTGGGAACTTTTTTATTTAAATAAATGCCGCAACTTTTGTTGCGGCATTTTATTAGATTTTAGGTAATTTTTCAAGAGCATCGGCAATTTCTTTGTCAGTAGGAACATAGTTTTTCATTATACCGTCGTGGAATTTCTGATAAGACATCATATCAAAATATCCGGTACCTGTAAGTCCAAAGAGAATAGTCTTTTCTTCACCTGTTTGTTTACATTTTAACGCTTCGTCGATTGCGACTCTGATAGCGTGGCTGCTTTCGGGAGCAGGAAGTGTTCCTTCAACTCTTGCAAACATTTCGGCAGCCTCAAATACGTCGGTTTGATTAACTGAAACAGCCTCCATTAAACCTTGATCATAAAGCTCGGAAAGAGTGCTGTTCATACCGTGATAGCGGAGTCCGCCGGCGTGTGTTGCAGCAGGCATAAAGCCGCTTCCAAGAGTGTACATCTTATTAAGTGGGCAAACCATACCTGTGTCACAGTAGTCGTATACATATTTTCCTCTTGTTAAACTTGGACAAGAAGCAGGTTCAACAGCAATAAAACGATAATCAGCCTCACCTCTGAGCTTTTCACCCATAAAAGGAGCAATAAGTCCGCCAAGATTTGAGCCGCCGCCTGCACAACCGATAATAATGTCCGGCTTGATTCCGAATTTGTCCATTGCAAGTTTGGATTCAAGTCCGATTATTGATTGGTGAAGCATAACTTGATTTAAAACACTTCCAAGGACATATCTGTATCCCGGAAGATTTGAAGCGGCTTCAACCGCTTCTGAAATTGCACAACCAAGACTACCGTTAGTACCGGGGAATTCAGCGTTGATTTTTCTTCCCACCTCAGTTTCCATAGAGGGAGATGGGGTAACCGACGCTCCGTATGTACGCATTACTTCTCGACGGAACGGCTTTTGTTCATAAGATACTTTAACCATATAGACCTTGCAGTCAAGTCCAAAATAGGAACAAGCCATTGAAAGCGCTGTACCCCATTGACCTGCGCCCGTTTCGGTAGTTACACCTTTTAAGCCTTGTTTTTTGGCGTAATACGCCTGTGCAATTGCAGAATTAAGTTTATGGCTTCCGCTTGTGTTATTACCTTCGAATTTATAGTAAATTTT
>JAZNAB010000154.1:0-3469 GCA_045586285.1 Candidatus Flemingiibacterium sp.
ATTTCACAGCCTGAGTTTATAAAAAAGGCGATGGAAATGAAGGTTGCTGTTGTTCCGGGACAAGCTTTTAACTGTGATACAAACGCTCCCTCGCAGTGTTTCCGACTAAACTATTCTACCCCTTCAGATGAGCAAATTATCCTTGGTGTTGAGTGCTTGTCAAAGGCTGCCAATGCTCTCATCAAATAAAGTTTAAAAGGGGAGCACCCTTGCGAAAGGAACGAATATTATGACTATAAATGATATCGTATATCTTTTAACAGCATTACTGCTTGGAGCATTAGTTACCTTTACCACCACTCCTGCAGTAAGCGTGTTGGCTTTTAAAATCGGTGCGGTTGATGTCCCAAAGGATAATCGCCGTATGCATAAAAAACCGATACCGAGAATTGGCGGACTTGCAATTTTTGCGGGATTTGTTATATCTTCTCTTGTGTTTTGTGAAATTACTCCAGAGCTTGTAGCTATATATACCGGCGGTTTAATAATTGTTGCAGTAGGCGTACTTGATGACGTATTTGCAATCAATGCACTGCTTAAGCTTGCAGCACAGATTGCAGTTGCTTTTATTGCGGTTGCACAGGGAACAGTAATCGAATATATAAATCTTTTCGGAACTCATATTCAGTTCGGTGTTTGGGCAGTACCGATTACGGTTATATGGATTGTCGGTCTTACCAATGCAATCAATCTGATTGACGGGCTTGATGGACTTGCTTGCGGAGTATCTGTAATTTGTTCAATGTCCCTTTTGCTTGTAATGCTTTTAAAAGGTGAAATCGGAGTATCTCTTATAACCTGTGCGGTTGCAGGTGCTTGTCTTGGCTTTTTGCCTTTCAACTCAAATCCTGCGAAAATTTTTATGGGAGATACGGGAGCTATGTTCCTCGGATATACGATGGCTGTTATTTCCATTGGCGGTGTATTTAAGCTCCATACGGTTATTTCTTTTGTAATACCGCTTTCGATTTTCGGTTTGCCTCTTATTGATACAGCATTTGCATTTATTCGCAGAATTATGAGCGGAAAAAACCCATTTTCCGCTGACCGTGGCCACTTGCACCACAAGCTTATAGATATGGGCTTTAATCAAAAGCAGTCAGTTTGGATTTTATATGCTATATGCGGAATTCTTGGATCTTCTGCAATTATGTTTACTGCTGAGAACTTTGGAAAATCCATCTTGATTATAGCCTCAGGCATTGTAATTTTTATAATAAATGTAATGATTATGAAAAATGAAAAAGCAAGAGAAAAAATGGGCATAACGCTTCACGCCCCAATTACTCACGAAAATAATGTACAAAAGAGTAGCAATTTAACGAATAGTAATGGTGGAAAGACTGAATAATAAACATTTTAGTTGAATTCCATAAGGAAGGAAGACTTGTTATACAAGTTATGGTCATAGCTGATTATGAATAATAAGGAAAAAGGAAAAAAATCAATTGTACTTGGCACAGCTATAATTATAGTTGCAATGACAATTGCTTTTTTCGCTATGTATGCTTGGATGTACTCTAAGGATATGCTTTTTTTACCGGATTTCATTAAAGATATTTTGAAAATTGAAGATCAGAAAAAAAATCCTTGGAGTTTAGGCGAACTTTCGGAAATTGTAAAAACCGGGAAAGATGAGCAGGGAAACACCATTTCCTTTGACGTGACCTATGAAAATCTTCGCTCTGCTTTGATTCTTACAGAAGATGAAGAGGGATTATATATGACTTCCCAAATCAGTTTTTATGATAATAACGGAGATGCAAAAACAAGCCGCATATTTTATTGGAAATACGGTGACAATTTCAGAGCGGAAATATACGGCACATCAGATATAGACAATACGCCTGAAACTCTGAAAATTGGCAATAAAGATTTACTTTATGTTTATGACTATAAGTCTAGTGAATCTAATATTATTAATCGAGCGGCAGATTTTTCGGCAGAAAATGAGGCGGGTATTCCATCTCTTGATGAGCTTATGACTGTAATTGAAGCTTTCCCGAAAGATGAAAAGTCTGATATTGGTCAAATGCCCGACGGTTCATATATTGAAGACTGTGTACTGAAGCTTATAAATCATAACGACGAAAATCTTTATTATGTTTCATTTGTATATTCTGATCTTGGTATTAAGGAAGAATATTATTTATCTTTGGAACATAAAATGGTTGTTTTGGCAAAAACCACTTTTGAAGATAAGCCGATATACTCATATGAAACAACCTATTTTTCAAATAATCCTGCAGAATATAATAATAACATATTATATTTGGTATCAAAAGCCGCTGAGGAATAAAAAAGCCAAGGCGGCTATAATTTCACCACGATGGCTTTCATCGTCGTCGCTGCCGCCCTCAAGGAGTAAAATAACAAGCCCGATGAGCAGCCAATCATCAATAGAAAATCCTCGGTTAAATCTTGATAAAAGACTGCCGAGCAAACCTTTTTCGGAGTTGTTGTCCTTGCGCTTTGATCTGTTTTCGCAATTTTTGCACTCAACGTTGCAGGAGCTGCACTCTGTTTCTTCTTTCTCTTCACGATATGGCAAATCAGTTGTTTTTATATGTTCGTAATTGTGGGGAGAAATTTGTTGTGAAGTATTTAGCTCTTGATATTTGTCCTTTTGAGAATTTATATTTTCTTCGGTAAAATCAGTGCTTTCAGGCGGTTTGTTTATATAGTTTTCGAGGCTTGGTATTTCGTCTGCAGAAAATGCATTGCCTCTGTAATTGGCGGGGATTGAATATTCCCCACGTCTGAAGCTTTGCTCGTTTTCGTTGCTGTGGCTTCGTGTATACATTTAGCTACATATCCTTTCTATAAACTGATGTTGGTTAAAATAATTTTTTTCCGTCTAAAAGCCCTCCCGTAAGGTCTGCAAGCTGTATTGCTTTAATTATCATTTCAAGCTTTTCCGACCGTGATTCTTTTAAAAAAGGTTTTAAAGATCTTAGAAGAGCACAGCGTTGGTCGTTTTTCTTTTGCGATTTTCGCAGGTTTATTGATTCGTTTTCATCCTCTTGGTTTCCTGAAGAGTTATGATTCCCGGTGCCCATTAATCCCGACAGCAACGGAGCCATTGTTGTTATCATATTTGATAGATTTTGTTCACTTAAACCAATGTTTGAAATAGGATTTGCTGATGTAGTTGAAGCTTCAGTATTGCCGTTATTCAGATTTTGCGTTTGTATTGTCGGTTCCGGCGGTTTTGAATTTATATCCGAAGAATTCCTTTCGGAAGTATTGTTTGAATCTGTGTTTGTATTCGATTGATTAAGATTTCCCATAATATTTTCAGCCATACTGATGGCATTTTTCAAAGCTTCGGGATTTTCAAGCAGTTTTCCTAAAACTGCGAAAAAATTATCTTCACTCATTGTTTTCCTCCGTATTATTTTTTGCGGTTAAATTGCTGCCTTTTGTATTAAGAATACCTGCAAGTGTGTTTAACTTGTCTTTCCCAATA
>JAZNAB010000155.1:0-6113 GCA_045586285.1 Candidatus Flemingiibacterium sp.
TAAAAAACTTGGCGAAAAGAACAAGGCGGGTGAAATCGACTTTTCCAAAGTAAAAACCTATAACCTTGATGAATATTATCCAATCAAGCCCAGCGACCCGCAAAGCTACCGTTACTTTATGGATAAGAATCTTTTTGATAACATTAATATCGACAAAGCCAACACACATCTTTTAAACGGTGAAGCAAATGATACAGATGCCGAGTGTGCCGCATATGATAAGGCTATTATTGCAGCCGGAGGGATTGATATTCAGGTGCTTGGAATCGGCAACAACGGCCACATCGGATTTAATGAACCAGACGAAAAACTTATCGGAGCAACACATAAAACAGGGCTTACCGAAAGTACCATCAATGCCAACGCCCGTTTTTTCAACAGTGCAAACGAAGTTCCCCGATATGCACTTACAATGGGTATGAGAACAATTTTAAATGCAAAGCGTATCATTATCTTAATCAATGGCAAGGCAAAGCATAATGTTCTCAAGGAAATGCTTTCTGGCGTTATAACAACAAGTAATCCTGCAACACTTTTGAATCTTCACCCAGACGTAACTGTTGTTTGCGACAAAGAAGCATACGAAGGTTAATTATTAAGTTTGACTTAAACCACGCTCAATATAATTGAGCGTGGTTTTTTGCTGTAGCATTTACAAACGCATCCCCCCCGCAATCTGCCGCCCTTTAGGGTGTGGGCGGCAACGGTGGGGGAAAATGATATAAACAAAAAATGCCCCTTCTCCAAAAGTCAAGGAGAAGGGGCGTAATGGTAAGAGAAACCTGAGGCATATTATCTCGCAGCCCTGTATGGTAAATATATTCCGTAATACATTGCAACTATAATCGCAGCAATAATAAATAACACAATAAGCAAAATAATGTGACGTTTTGTAAGAACCGGCTTTGTCTGTGCTCTTGGAATAAGTCCGATTTTGGCCATTACAGGAATAAGAGCGCGCATAAACAAAACCAAAAGAAGTGCCTCCGCAGGAAACAACGCAAGGTTTTTAATCACTCTGAATGAAGTGATAAATTCATAGGTTTTACCGTTATTTAACCATTCGTAATACCAAATCAAAAATGTTGGATTTAAAATAAAATTGCAAACAGCAACAACAGCAAATCTTGATACAATTATCCTTGTAGCAGAGAGCTTACTTCTCCAAAGGAAAAGAGCAAATATAAACGATCCTGCTATTTCCACAAAAATAAACGGGAAAAAGTAAGGTCCGACCGGAAACAAAAGACAACCGAGCGTGTCACTTACCGCAGCCGCAAATATAGCAACTACCGGCCCAAAAAATGAAGCTCCAAGCGCATTTACAAAGAAAGCTATCTGAACATTAAGGTTTGGCCCGACAGGAATTTGTGCGCTCTTAAGAGCAACTCTGACTGCTATCAAAATTGCAGCAATGCAAAGTACCCTCAAATCAAAAAGCTGAGATACTGCATCGTACCAGTATGCTCTTGAAAACGGTGATTTGTAAATTGGTTCTTCTCGTAAATCCTTCATAGATATAAAAATCCCTCCATATTGACAGTCATTCCGTTAATTGCCACATACGGAGGTTATATCCGTTATGTAACAGCGGGATGCAACTTTGATACCGCAGAAGCCGTGCAAAACCAAAGCTTCTTTCGTTCCTATGACAACTCCCCGTTCATAAGACACTTTACGCATCACAGTCTACTCTGTATATTTAAGTCACAAATGTGACATTAATATAATAACACATAAATACAAAATAGTCAAGTAATATATCACAATAATTAAAGATTTTATCCAAATTTTAAGCTGTTCAATTTTGTGGTTTTTTGATTATTCTGACTTTTTAAATTTTTTTCAAAAAAGCTATTGACAAACAACTCTGATTATGGTATACTATTTAGGCACCGTGGTTTTGAATATTGAAGCGGAGCATTCAAATGGCGGAGTAGCTCAGTTGGCTAGAGCAACCGGTTCATACCCGGTAGGTCATGGGTTCAAGTCCAATCTCCGCTACCATTCTCAGCCAATAAGTTGCGATATGGCCCGTTGGTCAAGCGGTTAAGACACGGCCCTTTCACGGCTGTAACATGGGTTCGATTCCCGTACGGGTCACCAGAAGAAAGCACTTGCTTACGCAAGTGCTTTTTTCTACAATTAAAGTTATATATATTTTTCTAATGCCTGTAAATAACAAGTGAGGTACATAATTATGGTGAGAAAATCTCAAACTTTTAACATTTCAAACTATCCCTGGGACGTTGGCGGATATCAACCCAAAACTACCGCTACTCTTTCCTATGACGACGAATATTTTGAAGTATACTTCAAATCCTATGAAACCAACATACGTGCCGTTGAAACCGAACATAATACTGATATTTACTGTGATAGCTGTGTTGAATTTTTCGGCCAGTTCGACCTTAGTCAAACTACCGCATATATTAACTTTGAAATGAATGCAAACGGTGCTGTTTACTGTGCAGTAGGCCCTAACAGAGATGAAAGAATTCTTATCGACCCAAAAATTATAGACACTTTTGAGCGCCGCACTAAAATATCCGAAGATTATTGGGAAGCTTGGCTTAAATTTCCCGTATCTTTTATAAAAGAACAATACCCCAAATATGAGCACAAAGAAGGTGCTGTTTTCAGAGGCAATTTCTACAAATGCGGAGATAAAACCGAGCGTCCCCACTTCCTTTGCTGGAGCAATATAATCTGGGATGAACCCGATTTCCATCGCCCCGAATTTTTCTCCGAAATTACCCTTTAATAAATATCCGATATCTTGAAATTATCAAGATATCGGTTTTTTATATAAAAAAAGCTTCCCCAAATTATAATCGGAGAAGCTTTTTTTATTTTATAATTAGTACGCAATACCCTGAGCAAGCATAGCATCAGCAACCTTAAGGAAGCCTGCAATGTTTGCACCTGCAATGAGGTCGCCTTCCATTCCGTATTCCTTAGCTGCTGCTACAGAGTTCTTATAAATATTCTTCATAATATCCTGAAGCTTTTCGTCAACTTCTGCTTCTGACCAACCGTATCTCATTGAGTTCTGGCTCATTTCAAGTCCGGAAACAGATACGCCGCCTGCATTAACTGCCTTAGAAGGAGCAATAAGCACATTGTTTTCTTTGAGATATGTAAGTGCTTCTTCTGTTGTTGGCATATTAGCAACTTCAATATAATACTTAAGTCCGTTAGCAACCATCTTCTTTGCATCTTCAATACGGACTTCGTTCTGGGTTGCACAAGGCATACATACGTCAACCTTAACACCCCACGGTTTTTCTCCTGCATAGAAAGGTACGCCATACTTCTCTGCATAATCCTGTACTCTATTTCTGCCCGAGTTTCTCATCTCAAGCATATAAGCAGCCTTTTCTTCAGTTACGCCGTTTTCATCATAAATATATCCGTCAGGTCCGGATATTGTGAGAACCTTACCGCCGAGCTGATTAATCTTAAGAACAGCACCCCAAGCAACATTACCAAAGCCGGAAACCGCAAAAGTCTTGCCCTTAACATCTTCGCCACAGCTTCCTAATACTTCTTTTGCAAAGTAAACTGCACCGTAACCGGTAGCTTCCGGACGGATAAGAGAACCACCATAAGAAACGCCCTTACCTGTAAGAACCGCATTATCAAAATTATTGCAAATTCTCTTATACTGGCCAAAGAGATAGCCGATTTCACGAGCGCCAACACCGATGTCACCAGCAGGAACGTCAACGTGAGAACCGATATGTCTGTAAAGCTCTGTCATAAAACTCTGGCAAAAACGCATAATTTCAGCATCGCTCTTTCCGCTTGGGTCAAAGTCAGAACCGCCCTTACCACCGCCCATAGGAAGACCTGTAAGTGAGTTTTTAAAAGTCTGCTCAAATCCGAGGAACTTCATAATAGATGCGTTTACAGAAGGATGAAATCTAAGACCGCCCTTGTAAGGACCGATTGCAGAGTTAAATTGTACTCTATAGCCACGGTTAACCTGAACTTTACCGCTATCGTCAATCCAGCTTACTCTGAAGGAAATTTGACGTTCCGGTTCAACCATACGCTCAAGAACTCCTGCTTTAACAATATCAGGACGCTTTTCGATTACAGGCTCAAGAGATTCAAAAACCTCTTTAACTGTCTGTAAAAATTCAGGTTCGCCGGGATTTCTTTTGCAAACATTTTCATAAACGCCTGCAAGATAAGAATTAGTAAATGCCATAATATTCTCCAATCTGCCGTAATATAAAACGGCTTAAACTTTCAAGAAAAAATCTAAAGAAAATGCAAGATTTCAAGCAAAAACTTTCACGTTTTCTCCTGTGCTTTTTTAGCCTCACGCCTTTATTTTGGCAATTCGTACTATTTCATTATACTACAATTTTTTTCAGATTGCAATATCTTTTTTAAAAAAATGCAAAAAATGTCGTTTTTTTGTAAACAGTTGTTGAATGCTTTTGTGTTTACTTGTAATTAAAATATTATCATTCAAATATATTATATTAGTTATGTTAGCAATTTATTTTCAGGGAGAGTTTTTTATGCGTCTTTTTAAGCGTTTTATAATAAACGGCATTATTTTAAGTGCCACTTCAATTATCCTTCGAGTTCTGGGAGTCGTATTCAACGCCTTTGTAACAAGGCGTATCGGAGCAGATGGCGTTGGACTTTTCACACTTATAATGAGTGTTTACGGCCTTGCTGTCACTGTCGCTGCATCCGGAGTAAATCTCGCCGCCACCAAAATGTGTGCAGAAGCAATTGAAAAAAATGATTCAAGACTTGTCAGCGGAGCACTTAAGCGTTGTCTTTTATATGCGCTTATATGCGGAAGTTTTGCTTGTTTATTGTTATACTCTTTTTCGGGCTATATAGGAGAGATATGGCTTGGCGATGCAAGATGCACCCCTTCATTAAAATGGTTAGCCGTCAGTTTACCTTTTATTGCAGCTTCAAATGTGCTTCACGGCTATTTTACCGCCTCACGAAAAGTATCAAGAAGTGCTTCAGTACAGATTTTTGAACAACTTTTCAAAATATCGCTTACAATCGGTTGGCTTACCCTTATTCTTCCCGAGGATATCGAAAGTGCCTGTATAGCCCTTGTAGGCTCAGGCGCAATTGCTGAAACTGTATCCTTTTCACTAGCTTTTATTCTGTATTTGATAAGCAGACACAAAGACCGAAAGCCTATCAAGAATAGCCTTAATAAAACACAAGGCAAACGTCTGACACGGGAGCTTTTCGGTATTACAATCCCCGTAGCAATTGCCGCAATTATGCGTTCGGGGCTTACAACATTAGAGCATATTTTAATTCCCGCAGGGCTCAAAAAAAATAAGCTTACCGCCGCCACCGCAATGGCTTCATACGGAGTTCTATGTGGAATGGCAATGCCAGTTATTATGTTCCCCACAGCGCTTTTATACTCATTTACAGCCCTGCTGATTCCCGAATTTGCTAAAGTTAAGGAACGGGGCAACAATTCGCAAATAAGACGTATGACCAAAATATCTCTGTCGCTTACTCTGCTTTTCTCAATGGGTTGTGCAACCATTATAGGCTTTTTCTCGAATGAGCTTGGTATGCTTATATATGATAATAAGGAAGCTGGCGAATTTATTAAAATAATGGCGCTTCTAATCCCTGTAATGTTTTTTGACCATACAGTTGATGCAATATTAAAGGGCCTAGGAGAACAGGTATATTGTATGAAAATCAACATTTTAGACTCCGCAATGTGTGCTTTGCTCGTATTCTTGCTTTGTGATAAAATCGGAATTTGGGGCTATATTATTACAATTTACGTTTCCGAAGCAGTTAACGCTGCACTCAGTTTATATAAACTGACAATAATATCAAGCGCAAGAATTAATATTATTAAATCCTTTGTCAAACCGATTCTCGCATCAGCAGCAACCTATTTGATTTTAGATACCGTAAAAAAGGCAGAAATATATTCTTTCCCTGTTCTTTTTTTACTTATGGCACTTGGAATTCTTATTTATTTTGGTATTTTATATCTGATCGGCACATTTGAAGAAGACGAAAAAAACTTACTTAGTTGTTTATCAAAAAAGCACTTAACCTCTGCAAATTCTCCATAAACACAAAAAATA
>JAZNAB010000156.1:0-3063 GCA_045586285.1 Candidatus Flemingiibacterium sp.
ATTTCTGTCGGTGATAAGATGGCGGGCCGTCACGGTAACAAGGGTGTCGTTTCACGCATTCTTCCGCCCGAAGATATGCTTTTCCTTCCTGATGGAACTCCTCTTGACATTGTGCTTAATCCTATGGGCGTTCCTTCCCGAATGAATATCGGTCAGGTGCTTGAGGTGCATCTCGGTATTGCGGCTAAGAAGCTTGGTTGGAAGATTATGACTCCCGTATTTGACGGTGCAAACGAAAAAGATATTGCTGAATGTCTTAAGATGGCAGGACTTAATGAAAACGGTAAGTCCATACTTTACGACGGACGTACAGGTGAGCCCTTTGACAACCCTGTAACTGTTGGTATTATGTACTATCTTAAGCTTCATCACCTTGTTGACGATAAGATTCACGCACGTTCCACAGGTCCATACGGTCTTGTAACTCAGCAGCCTCTCGGCGGTAAAGCTCAGTTCGGCGGACAGCGTTTCGGAGAAATGGAAGTTTGGGCGCTTGAAGCTTACGGCGCTGCATACACACTTCAGGAAATTCTTACTGTTAAGTCTGACGACGTAACAGGACGTGTTAAGACTTACGAAGCTATCGTTAAGGGTCAGAATATACCTACGCCTGGTGTTCCCGAAGCGTTTAAAGTTCTCGTTAAGGAGCTTCAATCCCTGGCACTTGATATTAAGGTTCTCGACAGAGAGGGCAATGTAATTGAACTTTCAACTCTCGGCGAGGAAGAGGAAGCATATGTTCCGACATATGTTTCGGATATTGACCTTGGAGAAACGGTTACAGATGAGGAAGAGCTTAAGGATTCCTTCACTGAGGAAATAGTCGAAGATGACGATTTGTACGGTGAAGAGGACGAAGAGCCCGACTTCGATTTTGATGACGACGCCTTTGAGGGCGACGATGAATAAGAATGGAGAAGATAATTGATGGAACGAAATATGTTTGATTCAATCAAAATCGGTCTTGCTTCTCCCGAAATGATAAGAAGCTGGTCTTTTGGCGAGGTAAAAAAGCCGGAGACTATTAACTACAGAACTCTGAAGGCAGAGCGTGACGGACTTTTCTGTGAGCGTATTTTCGGTCCGACAAAGGACTGGGAATGTCTTTGCGGAAAATACAAGCGTGTGCGCCACAAGGGTAAGGTGTGTGAAAAGTGCGGCGTTGAAGTAACCACCAAAAAGGTTCGCCGAGAGAGAATGGGACATATAGAACTTGCAGCTCCCGTTTCACATATCTGGTATTTCAGAGCAATCCCCTCAAGAATGGGACTTTTACTTGATATTACTCCAAGACTTCTTGAAAAGGTACTGTATTTTGCAAGCTATATCGTAATCGATCCCGGAGCAACCGAGCTTATAAAAATGCAGCTTCTCAACGAAAGAGAGTATCAGGAAAATATTGAAAAATACGGAAGAGATGCCTTTAAAGTAGGAATGGGTGCGGAAGCTATCAAGGAACTGCTTGCAGAACTTGATATTAAGGAGCTTGCAGAAAGTCTTCACAATGAGCTTAAAGATGCTTCCGGTCAGAAGAAAGTCCGTATAATCAAGCGTCTTGAAGTTGTTGAAGCTTTCCGCAAATCAGGCAACAAACCCGAATGGATGATACTTGACGTTGTGCCGGTTATCCCGCCGGATATTCGTGCAATGGTTCAGCTTGACGGCGGCCGCTTTGCTTCAAGTGACCTTAATGATCTCTATAGAAGAGTAATTAACAGAAATAATCGTTTAAAGCGTCTTATGGAGCTTTGTGCACCGGAAATTATTATCCGCAACGAAAAGCGTATGCTTCAGGAAGCTGTAGATGCCCTGATTGATAACGGCAGACGTGGAAAACCTGTTACCGGCCCTAACAACAGACCTCTCAAATCTCTTTCTGAGATGTTAAGAGGTAAACAAGGACGTTTCCGTCAGAACCTTCTTGGTAAGCGTGTTGACTATTCGGGACGTTCGGTTATCGTTGTAGGCCCTAACCTTAAGATTTATCAGTGCGGTCTTCCTAAGGAAATGGCACTTGAACTCTTTAAGCCTTTTGTTATGAAACATCTTGTCGAAACTCAGAAGGCTACCAATATTAAAGATGCAAAGAAAAAGGTTGAAAAAGTTGATGTTTCGGTTTGGGACGCTCTTGAAAATGTAATCAAGGAACATCCTGTACTTTTAAACCGCGCGCCTACTCTTCACAGACTTTCAATTCAGGCATTTGAGCCTATACTTGTTGAAGGCCGTGCAATTAAGCTTCACCCGCTTGTATGTACTGCATTTAATGCTGACTTTGACGGTGACCAGATGCCTGTACACGTACCGCTTTCTGCAGAAGCTCAGGCAGAAGCACGTTTCCTTATGCTTTCTGCAAATAACCTTTTGAAGCCTGCAGACGGACGTTCAGTAACTGTTCCTTCACAGGATATGATCCTCGGTTCATACTACCTTACAATTGACCGTGAGGGCGAACCGGGCGAAGGACACGTATTCCGTGATTTTGATGAAGCGGTAATGGCTTATGAAAATAAGCTTCTCGGTATTCACGCAGCTATTAAGGTTCGTGTTACCAAAGAGATTGACGGAGTTATGCATTCAGGCATTATTGATGCAACGCTCGGACGTCTTATATTCAACAGAGAAATACCTCAGGACCTTGGATTTGTGGACAGAAGCGATCCCTCAAAGCTTCTTGACCTTGAAATTGCATTCCCCACAAAGAAAAAGGATCTTGGTAAGATTATTGACCGTTGTATCAAGAAGCACGGCTTGTCTGTAACCGCACAGGTGCTTGATAGTATCAAGGCAATGGGCTTTAAGTATTCAACACAAAGCTCCCTTTCCATTTCTGTTGCGGATATGACGATCCCCCCTGAAAAGTATTCTATCGTTGCTGATGCAGAAAAGCAGGTTCTTGAGATATCTAAGCACTTCCAGCGAGGCAGACTTTCCGAAGACGAGCGTTACGCAAGTGTAATTAAGATTTGGGAACGTGCAACTGCTGACGTTGTTGATGCGCTTCAGGCTAAATTTGACAGATATAATCCTATTAAGATGATGAGTGACTCCGGTGCCCGTGGT
>JAZNAB010000157.1:0-8778 GCA_045586285.1 Candidatus Flemingiibacterium sp.
ATCAACCTTACTTTTTTATAAAATACTGCAGCTTTTTGCAGTTATGCTAATTGGCTTTTTGCTTGTTAAATTCAAGGTAGTTAAAAGCGAGGACAGCTCCGTGTTGTCAAAGCTGTGCTTATATTTATTAATGCCTGCGGCAGTGGTAAATGCTTATAACATCAAAGGGCTTAACCGGGAAATACTAGGGGGACTTGCCATAGCGCTTGTTGCGTCTGTTATTATTCATTTGTTTTTTTTAGGTGCGGACTATGTTTATAAAAGGGCGTTTCACCTATCCGGCGTTGAGAGGGCAACTGTGTATTATTCTAATGCAGGTAATCTTGTAATTCCTATTGTTACGTCGATTTTAGGGCCGGAATGGGTTATTTACAGTACCGCATATATTTCGGTACAGCTTGTTTTTATATGGTCACACGGAGTCAGTCTTTTTAAGTCCGGACAGAAAACAAACTTTAAAAAGGTTATTTTTAATCCAAGCATAGTTGCAATTATTATAGGAATTGTTCTTCTTGTTTTTAGAATAAAGCTGCCGGGCGGAGTAAGCAATGTCATTTCATCTCTCGGCGGAATGGTTGGAGATATAGGTATGCTGATTGCAGGTATGCTTATGGCTGATGTAAACTTTAAAAAACTTTTATCAAATAAACGCCTTTATTTTGTGGCGGCGCTCCGAATGATTGTCGCTCCTCTTATTGTACTTTTAATACTTAAGATTATTATAATGTTTGGTTTTGTTTCAAGTTCGCAAAGAGTGTTAATGGTAACCTTTTTATCGGCTATAACACCCACTGCGGCAAGTATTCTCCAGTTTGCACAGATATACGATGATGACGTGGATTTTGCCGTTGGAATGAATACTTTAACAACCCTCGTATGCATTGGCACTATGCCGCTGCTCTTAGCCTTATTTGAACTTTAAAAACAGTTGAGCTTTTATTTGTGCGGGAATACCGATACATATTCAAGCGCCGTGAAAAAATAACAAAAATATTATAAGACTATTGACATATTTATTCCAATGATGTATCATATAATAAAGATTAAAAATATAGGTTTTCTGGTGTGAAAGCTTGTATTTTTTAGGAGGGAAGGCAATATGGAAAATAAAAAATGGTATGACAATATGGTTATGATTAACCACGACCCCAATTGGCACGTGGGAGAAGCTTGCTCGTCAAGAGATGAGGCAATTTCATTTTATGAAAATACGTTTAATAAATACGATTATGCCGAAACGGTAACAGACGTTGCTCTTTGTGTTCTTGAGCAAACTTCAATTATTCCGTCAAAACATCTTATGTGGAGAGGCTCAAAGTACCTTCAGAAAAAAGAAAACGGAAAAGATGTTGATTATACAAGACTAAAGGGCTTATACAGATGCTATGAAGAATTTAACGTTGACGGCGTTGAAATTTTTATAGAAGAAATGAAGAAGCTGAACATTAGACCGTGGATTACCGTAAGAACCAATGATGCTCATTGCGGCGATCCCAATGTACCGGCGTTTCTGCGTCCTGACCTTTTCTATGAGGAATATGAAGCAGGTCATTTGCTTGGAAAAGAATATGGCTGGTATCAGGGAGCGTACAACTTCAGAACATCAAAATATCCTGAGCTGTTACTTAAGTATATAGAAGAAGTTCTTGACAAGTACGATATATTCGGTTTTGAGCTTGATTTTATGCGTTTCCAATATTGCTTTGACTTTAGAGAGCACCCTGATTGCCACCCGATTATGACCGAATTTATGCGTAAGGCTCATAAAATAGTTGAAAAGGCATCAGAGAGAGTAGGACACAAGATTCAACTTGCACTCAGAACCTGCCGTGATATTGATGATGCGCTTGTTTACGGCTTTGACGTTGAAACTATAGTTAAAGAAGGACTTATCGACTTGTTGATAATTGCACCTAACTGGGGCGCAACCGACAGTGATATGCCGATAGATAAATGGAGAGAGCTTATCGGTGATTTCCCGCTTATTATAGGTATGGAAACACTTTGTATGCAGCCGGTATTCAGCACCTCATATAATTCCAAGGCATTTGCCGCTTCTTACTATGCGGGCGGAGCTGACGGTATTTATTTCAATAATCATATGGATTTTACCACACGTAATGTTGAATGTTGGGCGATTGACCGTGAAAGCTGCCTTAAAGGACGCCGTGAATTTGTCGTAACCTGGAACGATACTTGGATTTACAGAGAAAAGAGATATAAGCCGCTTCCGACGGACATAGAGGGAAGCAAGGAGCTTCCTATAAAAGTTGGCCCGATTAATTCCGAGGATAAGGTTGTTCTTACAATCAACTATCAGGGGGATAAAATTCCAACTCTTATAATAGACGGTAAAAAATATGAGGGCAACGATAAGGTTAATTATGTTACAGCACGAGCTCAAAGCGGCGGTAAGGAGCATATTTTAACTCCCGATACCCCCGTTTCATATTACCTTAACGGAATTTCTACAGATAACAAATTAAACCTGATTTTTGAAGGCGAAGGCACAATTACATATGTAAGTTTGGCAATCGACTCTAAGATATAAAAATAAAACCTTGGCAATTTTTGCCAAGGTTTTGTTCTTAAAGTTATTGACATAAAGTTGTTGATAGGGTATTATATATGTGTAGGTTAAAGTGTAGGCTTTATCTATATTAAATTCTACATATTTTAAGAGGGAAAGAGATATGGAAAATAAAAAGTGGTACGAAAATGCGGTTATGATTAACCGTGATCCAAACTGGGCAGAAACTTACGGAAAAACAACGGCAGAAGAAATTACAAAGGAATATGAAAGGGTATTTTCAAGTTATTCCGGTGCAATTACCGACGTGCTGATAGGGCTTTTGGAACAAACCGCAATGGTTCCGAACAACTCTTTTATGTGGCGTGGAGAGAAGTATTTTTGGGAAAAAGAAAATGGATATGATGTTGATTATAAAAACCACGCAGGTATAGTTGCCCATCACAAGCTGTTTAATGAATATCACATAGATCCTGTTCAAATTTTTATTAAAGAGATGAACAAGAAGGGAATTCGCCCGTGGATTACCCTTCGTATGAATGATTGTCATCAAAGTAAGAATGAAACATCGTTCCTTCGTTCCGATATGTATTATGAAGAAGATAAAGCAGGACACACTCTTGGAGATGAGTACGGTTACTCCAGAAATTGCTACAATTTTAGATATGAGCGTTATCCCAATGCAATTCTTTCTTATATAGAGGAGTTGCTTGACAGATATGATGTGTTTGGTTTTGAGCTTGATTTTATGCGCTCAATGTCTTGTTTTGATTATAAGAATGACAGCGGATATCAGCCGATTATGACTGAATTCATAAGAAAGGTTCGTGCAATAACCAATGCTGCCGGCAAAAAGCGTGGACACGATATTAAATTGTCCCTTCGTACTTGCCATTCCATATCCGATGCCTTTACCTTCGGTTTTGATATTAAGACAATTGCAAAAGAAGGACTGATTGATGTTTTAGTACCGAGCCCTAGCTGGAGCCCGACAGACAGCGGCCTTCCGATAAAAGAATGGAGAGAGCTTATTGGTGACGATATCGCACTTATTGCAGGTATTGAAACAAATAACGTGTGGGCCCCTTCCGCAACAGTAAATGAAGCAAAGAATTCAAAAGCTTATGCGGCTGCTTTCTATTCACAAGGAGCAGACGGAATCTATTTTAACAATCACGAGTATCTAAGACCGAGAAATATAGAGGCGTGGGAAATAAACAAAAACAACTGCCTTGAAGGTCACCGTGAATTTGTTGTAACCCATCAAGACCTTTTCATTGATGAAAAGACACGCTACAAACCCCTTCCGAGAACGTTTATCGGTAAAACAGAGCTTACTGTATGCGTAGGGCCGATAAAGGCTACTGATAAAGTTAAACTGGTAATTGATTTTATCGGAGAAGAAAGACCGATTTTAACGACAGGTGAGTTTAATCTTAAGCCTGTGAGGGTAGAGCCGCTTTACAGCGCTCTGAGTTTTTACGATAAGGAAATGCCCGTTACACCAAATATACCGATTGAATACGATATAAGCGGAATTTCTACAGACAGCGAGCTGACATTTACCTTTGAAGGCGTTGGTACAATCGGATACGTTAATGTAATTATTGATGCATAATAATCAAAAAAGTCAAATTCTCGGCGATGTAAAGTCGCCGAGATTTTTTGTGGTTAATGTGTGAAAATTTTGTCCTTTTTTTCAACAAAACTATTGACTTATGGGGGGCAATGATGTATTATATAGGTGGATTAAAAAATGCCTTTTTACCTTTTAAAACATATATATTTTTGGAGGAAATAGATATGGAAAATAAAAAATGGTACGACAATATGCTTATGATTAACCGTGACCCAAACTGGTACGGTGCAGTTGATGTGGAAGAGGCGTCAGTAGAGTCTATCACAAAAAGCGTAAACAAATTTTTCTCGTATTATAAGGGTTCAAAGATTACCGATATAGCCATAGGCGTTCTTGAGCAAACCGCAATGGTTCCGAATAGCCATATTATGTGGAGAGGCTCAAAGTATCTTATGAAGAAGGAAAATGGAGTTGACGTAGATTATTCTTGCTATAGAAATATATATAACTGCTATGAAAAATATCACGTTGACCCTGTAAAGATATTCATCGAAGAGATGAACAGTATGAATATCAGACCTTGGCTTACACTCCGAATGAACGATACTCATAAGCCGAGCTTTCTTACCCCGGACCATTACTATGAAGCGGTAAAAGCAGGTCACACACTCGGCCCTGCATATGCATATAATTCCGGCGCTATGGACTTTAAGTATCCCGAATACCCTAATAAGCTTCTCGGATTTATCGGAGAACTACTTGACAGGTACGATATGTTTGGGCTTGAACTTGACTTTATGCGCCAAATACGTTGCTTTGACTATAAAAACGAGCCTGAATGTCATAAGATTATGACAGAATTCGTCCGAAAAGTCCACAAGCTTGTGGAAAAAGCTTCAGAGAGAAGAGGCTGTAAAATCCCGCTTTCGATCAGAACCTGCCGTGATATTGAAGATGCCTTTGCTTTTGGCTTTGATATAAAGACTATGGCTGATGAAGGGCTTGTTGATATTGTGGTTGTAACTCCCGATTGGGGCGCAACCGATTTCGATATCCCGATTGACAAGTGGAAGCAGCTTCTCGGAGCAGATTTCCCGATTCTTTTCGGTATAGAAACACAGAATTTATATAGCACACTTAATACAGTATACCACGAAAAAGCTTATGCAGCGGCAGCTTTTACAAACGGTGCTGACGGACTTTACTTTAATAATCACGAGCGCTATAATGACCGTAACGAAAGAAGCTGGAATCTTACCCGTGAAAATGTTTTTGAAGGACGCCGTGAGTTTGTTATAACCCGAAAGGATACATATGCATTTTCAAACAGCAAGGTTAAACCATTCCCGATGAGAGTTGAAAGAGATGAATGTATTCGATTAAAAGTCGGCCCGATTAAACCTGAGGATAAGGTAAGCGTTGTGCTAAATTTCCAGGGTGAAGAAACTCCAAAACTTGCAATTAAAGATAAAGTTTATGAAGGAAACACCAAAACAAATGATATTATTGCTTTCGGACTGTTTGAAAATGAGCGTTCAATGACTCCCGATATGGCAGTTGCTTACTATGTGAACGGTATTTCTACTGATAATGAGTTAACATTAACATTCCTTGGCGACGGCACAATTACGTATGTTGATATAATTATTGACGCTGTATAAAAGTTGCCCTGACGATTATTTACATTTGTTTTTGCCGATAAAATAAGGCGGAATGGAGATTGATATGCAAGATAAAAAATGGTATGAAAATATGGTTATGATTAACCGTGACCCAAACTGGTATGGCCGTATTAACGGTTCAAGCAAAGAAGACTGCAAAACTTCACTCAGCAAATTCTTTTCACTCTACAAAGACAGTGGTCTTACCGATGTTGCCATCGGAGTTCTTGAACAGACAACAATTATTCCCTCAAAGCATCTTATGTGGAGAGGATTGAAATTCCTTCAGACAAAGGAAAACGGCAAAGAAGTAAGCTATCCCGATTCAGAGGATCTTTATAACTGTTATGAAAAGTATAATGTTGATGCTATTCAGATATTTATTGACAGAATGAATGATTTTGGAATCAGACCGTGGATTTCCGTAAGAACAAACGACGTTCATTTTGGCGATGTTAATACGCCAAGTTTTCTTCGACCTGACCTTTTTTATGAAGAATATAAGGCAGGCAGAATGATTGGTGAAGAATACGGTTACTTTGCAACTGCTTATGACTTTAAGTATCCAAATTACCGTGAAGCGCTGTTTGGCTTTATTTGTGAAATTCTCGAAAAATACGATATATTTGGCTTTGAGCTTGACTTTATGCGTGAAATCCGTTGTTTTGATTACTTACACGAGCCTGAGTGTTACAAGATTATGACGGACTTTGTAAAGAGAGTTCACGAAAAAATTGTTGAAGCTTCTGAAAGAGTCGGACACGAAATTAAGCTTTCAATCAGAATTTGCCGTGATCCCGAAGATGCACTGGCCTTTGGCTTTGACATTAAGACAATGGTCGATGAGGGTTACCTTGACCTTGTTGTTGTAACACCGAGATGGTCGGCGGCAGACAGCGATATGCCTATTGAAAAATGGAAAGCTCTTCTTGGTGAAGATTTCCCGATTCTTGCGGGTATTGAAACACTTTGTGTTAACTCTACAAAGAGTACAATATTCAATTCCAAAGCTTATGCTGCGGAATATTATGCAAGAGGTGCTGACGGTATTTATTATAATAATCACGAGAATTACAATATGCAAAACTGCTTATGCTGGAAAGTAAACCGTGAGTCTTGTCTTGTAGGTCGCCGTGAATTTGTTGTGGGCTGGCAGGATACCTTTGCATATAATGACAGAAAGTATAAGCCGCTGCCGATGAGTTTTGAATCAACTGCGGATTTGCCCATAAATGTTGGACTTGTAAAGGCTGTTGATAAGGTAAGCGTAGTCATCAATTATCAGGGAGATGCTGCACCGATTCTTAAAATTAACGGCACAGCATATGAGGGAAATGTAAATGTAAACAACATTTTGGCAACTCAAGGCATAAAAGATGTTGTTATGACTCCCGACACTGCAATAGCATATTATATAAGCGGTATTTACACCGACGGACCTCTTAATTTAACCTTTGAGGGAAGCGGTACAATTACATATGTAACCGTAATTATTGATGCAAAATAAGCATATAAAATATCATAGTGCCGGTAAGTAAAATTAACGGCAAAGAATAGAGGAAAATATAGTCAAAAAACAAAAGGAACGGTGTGGGGGTTATCCTTACCGTTCCTTTTTATTTTAGTTTTTGTCAAAAAGCGGGGTTGACAAATATCTGTCGCCGCCGTCGGTTAGAATTACAACAATTTTTTTGCCGATATTTTCAGAGCGTCCGGCAATCTCAGTTGCGGCAAAAAGTGCAGCTCCCGAAGATATTCCGACAAGTAAGCCTTCATTTTCGACAAGTGCATTTGCGGCATCGTATGCCTGTTTTTCCGTAACCGTTATAATTTCATCAATGACCGTTTTGTCAAGTATCTCCGGAACAAAGTTAGCGCCTATTCCTTGAAGTCCGTGAGAGCCGGAATATCCTTTAGATAATAACGGAGAAGAATCGGGCTCAACAGCAACAATTTTTACATTTTTGTTCTTTTCTTTCAGATAACGTCCAATTCCCGAAATTGTTCCACCTGTTCCGACACCTGCCACAAGAATATCAACCTTGCCGTCAGTATCTTCATAAATTTCAGGTGCGGTTGTGTTATAATGTGCATCTGCATTTGAGCCGTTGGCAAACTGGTCAGGAATAAAGCTTCCCTCAATCTGATTTGCAAGTTCAAGCGCCTTTTCAACAGAACCGTTCATTCCCTTTTTTCCGTCGGTTAATACAAGTTTTGCACCGTATGCCGAGAGTAGTTTTCTGCGCTCGGTGCTCATAGTTTCGGGCATTGTGAGAATAACCTTATACCCTCTTGAAGCTGCGACAGCTGCAAGACCGATACCCGTGTTTCCACTGGTTGCTTCAATAATGGTTGCGCCCTCTTTTATTTTACCGGATTTTTCAGCATCGTTTAACATATACAAAGCCGCTCTGTCTTTAATGCTTCCTGCCGGATTGAAAAATTCAAGCTTAGCAAGAATCTCGGCTTGTAAATTAAAGGCTTTTTGGTATCTTTTAATACTATATAGCGGTGTTTTTCCAATGAGTTCTTCGTAACGTGTTTTTATATTCATATATGTATTAATCCTTTCGGTTTTTTGATATTTTGCCTTCATATCTGAAGTGCCTGATTATTATATTTTATTCTCTTTAAATTATATCACCCAGTTGACATACTGTCAAGGGGATTTTCTTCAAATATAATGCGCTCCCCCGGCTATTGCCGAGGGAGCTTTTTAGTTATTTGCTTGTCTTAATGTCGTTTTCGTACTTCTCAATCATCTTCTTCAACGTGTGACCCGTACGACCGGCGAGCCGCCGGTGGCAATCGGCGCTTCGCACAGAAGCGAAATCCTTTAGTCTTTGCAGGAATTTTTCGGTGTTTTTGCCCGTGAAAATCTTAATGTTTAAGTTCGCTGTATCATCGTCAGTTATTGTGACCGTGATTCTGTTGATATACTGCGCCACAAACTCGGGAGAGATGATTCCCGTTGATGCATCCCTTACAGCTGCGTCGAGACGGGCTTT
>JAZNAB010000158.1:0-5981 GCA_045586285.1 Candidatus Flemingiibacterium sp.
CACTGAAAGATATCTTGTATAATCGTTTCTGTCAGGGTACATAAACGCCTGCCTGTCCGAAATCCGCAAAAATCCTCTCAAAACCGCATTTACAAAGGCTGAGGCTGCCGGTACAGCTTTTTTTGCAAGTTTTACCGACTCATTTACAGCTGCGCTGTCCGGAACTCTGTCAAGATATATAATCTGATAAAGTCCGAGTCTTAAAATAATTTTAATGCTTTTATCAAGACTTTCAATCGGCCTTGATGACAGTTTGCCGATTATATAATCAAGCGTTATTTTTCTTTCGATCACACCGTAAACCAGAGCTGTAAAAAGATTTTTTTCAGCTCCTTCAAGTTTGCAGCGTACTATCCTTGCATCTATTTCAAGATTAGAGTATTTTCCGTCTTTTTCACAAAAAGTAAGCGAGTCAAAAGCCGCTTCTCTTGCTGAGATCTTCCTGGTATTCATTATCTTCTTCTGTTTCCCCGATTGGCAATAAGGAAAATCCTTATAAGATTTGCAAGACTAACCGCAAGTGCCGCAACATAGGTAAGCGCCGCCGCAGTCAAAACCTTTCTTGCAGAGGAAAGCTCATCATTATCAAGTCTTTCGGCTTTAAGTGATTCTATTGCACGTGAACTTGCATTAAACTCCACAGGTAAAGTAACAAGCTGAAAAACTGTAGATAATCCAAATGCCGCAACTCCGATTAGAGAAAGGGTTGGTATTGACAATATAATTCCGAGAAGCAATAAGGGCATTGCAAGATTAGAGCCTATATTGGTAATAGGAATTATTGCAGAACGAAGCTTCATCGGAGAATAGCTTTTTGCATACTGTACTGCGTGACCTGCCTCGTGAGCTGCAACGCCTATTGCGGCGCAGCTTTTGGAATCATATACTGTATCGGATAGATAAATTGTATTGTCTTTGGGATTAAAGTGGTCGGTTAGACTTCCGGGAGTATGTCTGATATTAACACCTGTAACACCGTTATTTTCTAGCACCGCCTTTGCGGCATCATAGCCTGTCATACCGCTTGCAGATGTGATTTTTGAATATTTCTTAAAAGTACCGTTTACGTTTGCCTGCGCCCAAAAAGCAAGTATAAGCGCCGGTAAAACAAGTACCAGATATGCCACATCAATTCCGTAAAAATACATAATTTACCTCATATTTTTTACTTTTTATAAGTTGTAAGCTTATCTCCCACAGAGATTTTTCTTCCGTTAATGTAATCGGAAGCACTCATTCTGCCCTTTCCCTCAGGAAGAAGCTTTCTAACTGCAATTGAACCTTTTCTGCAGGCGATTTCAAAATAACCTGCTTTTTGATTTACTGAAATTACCTCACCGTAATTATCGTGAACAGTTTTAGTGTCTAAAAGCTCTGCGGTATCAATTTTGAGTGCCTTTCCTTCTTGTGAACATACTGCAAGGGGAAAAGGTGAAAGACCTCTTATACGGTTATATACGTCTTCAGCATTAAGACTGAAATCAAGTAAGCAGTCCTCATTCTCAATCTTTTTAGCATAAGTTGATTTAGAATCATCCTGCTTTTCTCTTTTAGCTGTACCGTTTTCAATTTGCTCAATTGTTTCAATAAGCAGTTTAGCACCTGCCTCGGCAAGTTTATCGTGCATAGTTTCAAAATTATCTGATTTTTCAATCGGCACAACAACCTTTGAGAGCATATCTCCCGTATCTAAAGAAATGTCCATATACATAATCGTAATACCGGTTTCGCTTTTACCGTCTATAATTGCACGTTGAATCGGTGCTGCGCCTCTATATTCGGGCAAGAGAGAGCCGTGCACATTTATACAGCCGTATTTTGCAAAATTAATAACATTTTCAGGCAAAATTTTTCCATAAGCTGCAACTATAATTAACTCGGGTGCAAGCCCGGAAAGAAGCTGTGCAAATTCTTCTCCCCTTAAAGAGTTTGGCTGATATACGGGAATATTATTCTTAATAGCACATTCTTTTACCGGGGGCGGAGTTAATATAAGCTTTCTGCCCTTTGGTTTATCCGGTTGGGTAACAACGCCGATTATGTCAGCGCCCGAATCTATTAAAGCTTCAAGCTGAATACGGGCAAAATCGGGTGTTCCCATAAACAAAATCTTGGATTTCAAAATAACCTCTCCTTAAAAAATAGAGTAGCCGCCCTAAGTTTGCAAAACTAAGCTTCAATCTCATCTTTGTCAAGCATTCTTATAACATTGTCGGTAAAAAGAATTCCTTCAAGATGGTCAAGCTCGTGGCAAAAAGCTCTCGCCGCAAGTCCCGAGCCGCTTACCTTATGTTCTTTTCCGTCAAGTCCCGTATATTTTACGGTAACCGTCATAGGTCTGTCGGTAATTCCCCACCTTTCAGGCACGGAAAGACAGCCCTCTACGTCTTGCTGCTCGCCCTCTTTTTTTATTATCTCAGGGTTTATCATTACATAAGGCTTATTATCTTCAACCTCTACAACTACAAGTCTGCGCAGTTTGCCTACCTGAACAGCTGCAAGTCCGCAGCCGTTAGCAGCTCTCATAGTTTCCACCATATCGTCAGCTAATGTTTTTATACGCTCATCGATAATATCAATAGGTCTGCTTTTTTTTCTGAGAATCGGATCTCCGTCTTTAACAATATTTAATTTTGCCATAACAATATACCTTTCATAAGGGTATTTTACATAGATGTTGGGTTAACGTCAACCGAAATCGCCGCCTTTTGACTATTCTTTGGAAAATCTCCGAGAAGAGCCGAAATAAGCATTCTCATTCGCTTTGTAACCTGACATTTTATAACTATTCTCATACGGTAAACATTGTTTACCTTGTAAATCGGGGCTTCAAAAGGGCCAAATATATACATAGGGACATCATTATAGTCACCGGTTGCATACTCTTTAAGACGAACGTCAAGCTTCAGCGACAGCGAAAGTACCTCTTTTTCTTCTTCTCCGTGTATTCCCAAAACCACAAATTCACTGAAAGGAGGAAATACTAATTGTCGGCGTAACTTTATAGCGCTTTCGTAAAAGGCTTTGTAGTTCTGTTCTGAAGCAAGTAAAATTGTTTCATTGTGGGGTGATAAGGTTTGTATAACCGCCCTACCCGCTTTACTTGCTCTACCTGCACGGCCTATAACCTGTGTCAAAAGCGAAAAGGTTCGCTCTGACGCTCTGAAATCATCAAGATACAAAGCGCTATCGGCATTTATAACTCCTACAAGCGTAACGTCGGGGAAATTATGTCCCTTTGTTACCATTTGCGTTCCAATTAAAATATCAGCCTCGTGTTCCCTGAATTTTGACAATATTTCATCGTGAGAAAATTTTTGTGATGCCGCATCTGCATCAAGTCTTAGTATACGAGTCTTTGGGAAAAGTCCGCCAAGCTCTTCGGCAACAAGCTGTGTACCAAATCCCTTGCGTGTTATGTGCTCCGATGCACATTCAGGGCATTTTTCCGGTACCGGCTCAGTATGACCGCAGTAGTGACATTTCAAGCTGTCACCCTCATAGCCTCTGTGGTATGTCAGCGATACAGAGCACCTGGGACAAGTTATAACCTTGCCGCATTTAAGACAGCTCACAAAGTTATTGTACCCTCTTCGTCCGACAAAAAGAATTGACTGCTCACCGTTTTCAAGATTTTTTTTAATCTCTTCTGTAAGAGTTGTTCCAATCGGATTGATTTTTCCTTTGGAAACGTCTTCTCGCAGGTCAGAAATAATAACCTTTGGCAGTACAGCACCGCCATACCGTTCATCAAGACTTACCAATGAGTAAGTTCCAGTACTTGCTTTATAAAAGCTTTCAAGAGATGGAGTTGCCGAAGCAAGCAGCATCAAAGCACCGTTCTTTGCAGCCCTGAAGCGTGCAATATCCTTGGTATGATACTTCGGAGACATGTCCGATTTGTAGGTATGCTCCTGCTCCTCGTCAATTACAATCATACCAAGATTGTCAAGTGGAGCAAATACCGCCGAACGTGTACCGATTACGACATCAACTTCACCACGTCTTATACGTTTCCAGGCATCTCTCTTTTCACCTTCGGATAAAGCCGAGTGAATTACTGCTACACGGCTTCCAAAAAATCCGCAGAAAAGGTCAACCGTCTGACCGGTAAGAGAAATTTCGGGAACAAGCATTATAACCGACTTCCCGTTTTCGATAACCTTATCAATTAAAGATTTTATTACCCTCGTCTTACCGCTGCCGGTAACACCGTAAAGTAAAGCGGCAGTCGGCTCAGGTGACAACGCAAGTTTCAAAAGCGACGAAAAAGCCTTCTGTTGCGCTTTGCTAAGAACATTGTCATCGGTTATTTTTCCCCTGTCTTTGTAGGGATTTCTTATCACTTCTTCAGTTTTTAATTTGAGTATCCCTTTTTTTACAAGATTTTTGAGCGTAGTAGAAGAAACCCCGACTCCCTCAAAAATGTCAGCTTCGGAAAACTCAGCATCACCGATAAACTCTACAGCTCGCCGCTCAGAAGGGCCAAGACGAACTCCACCAGGAAGCTTGTCTAAACTGTAAAACCTGACAATAGGCTCTCGGCGTGACTTAAAAAGCTCTTTTGTTGCACTTGTCGGAAGAATGGCACAAGCCGCCTCACCGACTGAGGAAAATGTTCGTTCTGCAATAAAAAAGCATAGTCCCACAAGTTCCTCGGTTAAAGAAAACTCCTCAGATGCTACAGTCAAAATAGGTTTTAGTTTGTCAAATTCCGATTTTTCTGCTAACTCTGTAACGATGGCGCATCTTTTTTTACCTTTGCCACCTTGACCAAACTCCACTAAAACGACAGAACCGATCTTGACGCTTCCAACCAGGTTTTCGGGAATTATATAGTCATAGCATTTATCAGCTGTATAAGGAAGGTCAAGTATATGAACTCTCGCCACCGAAAAAGGCAAATTGCCTGTCATACTTAGAATTTTTCTTTCAAGTCAATTGAAGACTCGTCAATTTTATATTCTCCGTGATATATACGGTTAATAGCATTCTTAACTGCCTTTTCATCACGAATATCACGTTTAATCATAGAAGCAAGACTCTTATCTGTTTCTTTATTTGCAATGAGCTTTTCAGCCTGCTCACGCTGGTGAACATATTCGTCGGTTACAATACGTGCACACTTTGCTGTTGCAATACAAAGAATGTATCGATTAAATTTGCCTTTTTGGCTAAGTTCTTCTACAGATGGGTAAATCATTATATTCTCCATTCCGCCGCTCTTGCGGCATTATTATGTTATTTAAACCTTACCCTTTCGGCAAGGAATTTTTTATAGCATCTCAATTAAAGAAATTTTTGTAAAAATCTTCAAAGCGGCAAACCCTGTGCTTTTCGGCTTCAACCACCGAGATGATTTCTTTCGCCACATCATCAATCATATTGTCACCGTTGATAACAATATAATCATACATATCAAGGCGTGTAAGCTCTGACCTTGCTGTTTCAAGCCGTTTTATAATAACTTCTTCCGGAACATTGTCACCTCGTCCACGAAGCCTTGCTTCAAGGGTTTTGTAGTCCGGCGGTACTATCATCAGCATTACGGCATCAGGGCACATTTTTTTTATTTGCGCTGCCCCCTCAACCTCAATTTCCAATATTACATTCTTGCCGTTTGCAAGGCTGTCGTAAACCTCTTTTTTAGGTGTTCCGTAATAGTTGCCGCAGTATTCGGCGTACTCAAGCATATCCCCCGAAGAAATTCTGCCTTCAAAATCCTCACGACTGATAAAATAATAGTTAACACCGTTTACCTCGCCATCTCTTGCAGTTCGAGTAGTTGCTGAAACAGAATACACAAATTCAGAGCCAAGCTCCATAAGTCTTTTTATTACCGTGCCTTTGCCGCTTCCCGACGGGCCAGATATTACAAGTAAAATACCTTTTTCCATTATGTCAAATCTCCTGCCTGGAGTTCGCCGTCCTCACCATCGGCATCATCTATTTCATCATCTCTATCACTTAAGCGATTAGAA
>JAZNAB010000159.1:0-2844 GCA_045586285.1 Candidatus Flemingiibacterium sp.
CCCACTTTTAAGGGATTTGCACTTATACTATGCTCAATAACGCTTCAAAAAAGAAAAAATGGAATAAAATAAACTGTGATTTTGATTTTGATGCTGTTCATCATATATCAACAGATTTAAATTTATCTTTTTCAACATCAAAACTTCTTTTTAAAAGAGGTTATGATACACCTGAAAAAGTTACAGATTTTATATATAAAAAAACCGAACTTCTTTATAACCCTATGCTCCTCAAAGACATGGATAAGGCAGTTGAACGTGTATTATCAGCTATAAACAACAAAGAAAAAATTCTTATTTACGGTGATTATGATGTTGACGGTGTTACTTCTGTCAGTATATTATATTCTTACTTAGTTAAAAAGGGAGTTTTTGTTAAATATTTTATTCCTAATAGAATTGGCGATGGATACGGCGTTAATTTAGATACGCTTAAATCTTTTTCTGATGATGGATATACCCTTGTTATAACTGTGGATACCGGTATTACAGCAACCAATGAGGTCGAGTGTGCTAAAGAATTTGGTCTTGATATTGTAATTACAGACCATCATGAATGTATATCCGAGCTTCCTTGTGCTGTTGCTGTAGTAAATCCCAAGCGTCCTGATTGTCAATATCCATTCAAAGAACTTGCGGGCTGCGGAGTTGCATTTAAACTTATCTGCGCTCTTGAAATGAGAATTAATAATTGCAATTTTTCTAATGCTATCAGAAATGTTTCTGCATATACAGCCGAGTTTGTAGCCATTGGCACAATAGCTGATGTTATGCCTCTTGTTGATGAAAACAGAATTATAGTAAGCTATGGCTTATCTTTACTTGAAAAATCTCAAAACATCGGCTTAAGAGCGCTTATGAAAGCTTCGGGTATATTACATTCAGACGGTGATGTTCCATCATTTAAAAAGAAAATAACAGCATCAACGATTGGATTTACAATAGCTCCGAGATTAAACGCTGCCGGAAGAATTTCTAGTGCAGAAATTTCCGTAGAATTATTATTAACCAACGATTTACTGAGAGCAGAACAGATTTCGGCAGAGCTTTGTGAAATTAACAGAATAAGGCAATCCGAAGAAAACGCTATAATTGAATCGGCTGATAGCAAGATATCTGAGCAGTGCAAAGACGATGATTATATAATAGTACTAAATGATGACCATTGGCATCATGGAGTTATTGGAATTGTCTGTTCAAGATTAACTGAGAAATATAATTTGCCTTCAATTCTAATAAGCTTTGAACATAATATGAGCGAAAGTCCCGAAAAATCTGATATTGGAAAGGGTTCCGGCAGATCTATACAAGGCTTAAATTTATTTGATGCATTAGAGGCTTCTTCCGACCTATTGCTTAAATACGGCGGTCACGAGTTGGCTGCAGGTCTTTCAATAAAAAGAGGAAATCTTGAAGAATTTCGAAATACTATAAACTCTTACGCCAAAAGAATCCTTGACGGAAAAGAGCTTTGCAGAACTATAAATATCGATACATTGCTTTCACCCGAAGATATAAATGTTAAGTTTGCTTCAGAATTATATTATCTTGAACCTTTTGGAGCGGGGAATGCTACTCCGGTTTTTGAAACAGATCGCTTGATTTTAACTGAAGTTACAGCTATTTCCGGCGGAAAGCATACAAAAATTACGCTTTCAGATACATCTTTCAGAACTTTTACCGGACTGTTATTTGGTACTCCGACAAGTGAATTTGAATTCAGATGCGGTGATGTTGTAGACATTGCTTATAATCTTGATATTAATGATTTCAGAGGAAAGAAAAGTGTACAGCTTCTCATAAAGGACATCATACACAGCCATTGCAGTAAAACTCCAGTAAGAGATGATTTTGTTAATCTATATAAAATCTTAAAAGATAATATAACCAAACAGTTTAAATACAGCATTGACGAACTTAAAAAGCTTTGTAACGTTAGCGAAGAGCAAATTTATATAATGCTTGACGTTTTTTCCGAATTATCAATAATTAAGGTTAATTATCAAGAAAAAATCGAAATTATTCTGTTGCCGGTTACTGCGAAAATTCCTCTTGAAAACTCTCGTATCTTAAGAAGTTTAATAGAATATAAAAAATAATCTATGCCGTCAGAGGCAGAAAGGAAGACTTGTACATCAAGTCCCTGTCTAATTATGAATACAGAACTACTAAATGACTATAATTTTGAGCCGATAAATAATCTTATTGCCAAGCTCGAATCAACAGGAAAAAAATATGATATTAATAAAATTAAGCTTGCCTTTATATGTGCCGATAAACTGCACGAGGGACAATTTCGAGTCAGCGGCGATGCTTATATTTCTCATCCAATTGCAGTTGCGGAAATTGTCGCTGGGCTTGAACTTGATACCGACTCAATTTGCGCCGCATTACTTCACGATACAGTTGAAGACTGCTCAGATAAAGTTTCTCCTGAACAAATCAAAGAAACTTTTGGTGACAATGTAGCTATGCTTGTTGATGGTCTTACAAAGCTGATTGACTTCCATATAGAAGATAAGGAAGAAGCTGAAATTGAGAATTTACGAAAAATGTTTCTTGCAATGAGCAAGGATATCAGGGTAATTTTCATTAAGCTTTGTGACAGACTTCATAATATGCGAACATTAGATGCAAAACCAGAGCCTAAGAGAAGAGTTACTGCTCTGGAAACAATGCACGTATATGCACCTCTCGCTCATCGGCTTGGTATGCAGAGAATTAAGCAAGAGCTTGAAAAACACGCTCTTTCATACCTTGATCCAATCGGATTTGATGAAGTACAAAAAGATATTGATAATAAATACGGTAATAACATTAATTTTATTGAAAACACCAAAGAAA
>JAZNAB010000160.1:0-6208 GCA_045586285.1 Candidatus Flemingiibacterium sp.
GGTTGAAGAGTATATAGAGAATTTGCGTAAAGCAATTCCGGCTGTTACGTTTTGTGCAGATATAATTGTCGGATTCCCTGGTGAAACTGACGAGATGTTTATGGAAACCGTAGATTTCGTAAAGCGTGTTGGATTTACCCATCTTCATATTTTCCAATATTCAAGGCGTCAAGGCACTGTTGCATACGATATGAATGAACAAGTACCGGAAGACGTAAAGACAAAACGTCTTGATATACTAAGCAAAGTACAAAAGGAATGTGAATATAAAATTGCCGAAAAATATATCGGTAAGCAGACTGAGGTTTTGTTTGAACATTGTGAAGATGGAATTGCAATAGGTCATAGCCCAGAGTTCTTAGAGGTTTCGGTTATTACAAACGATGATTTGCATAACGAGGTAAAAAATGTCAAGCTTAACGGCTTTGACGGAAAATATTACACAGGATTTATAGTTTAATAGGAATTTTCGAAAAAACAGAATTAGCCGTGAATACGGCGGAATGGAGCTTTATATGGTTTACAGAATATTCGTTGAAAAGCAATCTGCACACGCTGTTGAGGCAAGATCATTGTTCTCGGATATCCGTGAAAATCTTATGATATCCTCTCTTACAGGGGTGCGTATTTTTAATCGCTACGATATTGAGGGTATTTCTGAAAAGGTTTTTGCAAAGGCTAAGAATACAATTTTTTCAGAGCCGCAGAGTGATATAATATTTGATACTGTTGAGGCAAAGGCGGGAGAGCATATATTTGCTGTTGAATATTTGCCGGGACAGTTTGACCAGCGTGCTGATTCCTGTTCACAGTGTATACAGCTCATTACTTATGAAGACAGACCAACAGTTCGAACTGCAAAGGTGTATCTCCTTTCGGGAGAGCTTTCAGGTGAGGAACTTGAAAAAATCAAGAGTTACGTAATAAATCCTGTTGAAAGCCGTGAAGCGAAGCTTTCAAAGCCGGAAACACTTGCGGAAAAATTTGAAATTCCAACAACCGTTGAAACAATTAACGGATTTATTACTATGGACGAAGCAGGACTTGAAGATTTCCTGAAAAGCTATGCGCTTGCAATGGATTTAGATGACGTTAAGTTCTGTCAGGCGTATTTTAAAAATGAGGAAAAGCGTGATCCAACTATATCTGAAATCCGTCTTATTGACTCTTATTGGTCAGATCATTGCCGCCACACCACATTTTTAACTGCTATTGACGAAGTTAAAATCGGCGACAAATATATTGAGGAAACTTATAAAGATTATCTAGAAAAGCGCAATATTATATACAGTGAGAGAAAAAAGAACATTACACTTATGGATATGGCGACAATTGCTGCTAAGTATCTTAAGCGTACTGGAATTCTTAAAAATCTTGACGAGTCAGAGGAAATCAATGCCTGTTCGATTAAGATAAAGGTTGATGTTGACGGTAAGCTTGAAGATTGGCTTTTGATGTTCAAGAACGAAACCCATAACCACCCTACCGAAATTGAACCTTTCGGCGGAGCGGCTACTTGTCTTGGCGGTGCGATCCGTGACCCTCTTTCCGGCCGTTCTTATGTATATCAGGCTATGCGTGTAACGGGCTGTGCAGATCCGAGAAAGCCAGTCAGCGAAACACTTGAAGGCAAACTTCCACAGTCAAAAATTACCCACGGAGCATCCGCAGGATATTCATCTTACGGAAATCAAATCGGACTTGCTACCGGTGCAGTATATGAGCTTTATCACCCTAACTACGTTGCAAAGCATCTTGAAATCGGTGCTGTCGTAGGCGCAGCTCCCGAAAAGAATGTTATAAGAGAATGTCCAGCCCCCAAAGATGTAATTATACTTCTCGGCGGAAGAACAGGACGTGACGGCTGCGGAGGAGCTACTGGTTCGTCGAAGGCACATACTGCAGAATCTTTAACTACCTGTGGTGCAGAAGTACAAAAGGGCAATCCGCCTGAAGAACGTAAGATTCAGCGTCTTTTCAGAAATGGAGAAGTTACAAAGCTTATTAAACGCTGTAATGACTTTGGCGCAGGCGGTGTATCTGTTGCGATCGGAGAACTTGCTGACGGCCTTTTGATTGATCTTTCCAAAGTTCCGAAGAAGTACGAGGGACTTGACGGAACAGAACTTGCTATTTCCGAATCCCAGGAACGTATGGCGGTTGTTGTTGCGCCTGAGAATGTTGATAAATTCCGTGAATATGCTTCCCGTGAAAACCTTGAATCAACTGTAGTTGCAGAGGTTACCGAAGAACCACGTTTAAAGATGCTTTGGAATGGCAAATATATAATTGACCTTTCCCGTGAATTCTTAAACTCCAACGGTGCAGAAAAGCATACCAAAATTGAAATTTCCAAGGTCGAAGACAATAACTTGTTTGACGGATATCTTGCTTCTCTTGATACTTCAAATCTTGAGGGCGCACTAAAAACGCTCATTTCCGATATTAATATCTGTTCACAAAGAGGTCTTGTTGAAAAATTTGACAGCTCAATCGGTGCGGGTACTGTTGTAATGCCATACGGTGGTAAGTATCAGCTTACAGCGCCTCAGTATATGGCAGCCAAGATTCCTGTAATTGAAGGTGAAACCGATACCACTTCGGTTATGGCTTATGGTTTTGACCCTTATCTTTCCGAGAAGAGCCCATATCACGGTGCGGTTTATGCTGTTGTTGAATCGGTTGCAAAACTTGTTTCGGCAGGCGTTGATTATAAAGACGTTTATTTAACATTCCAAGAGTTTTTTGAAAAGACAAAGAATACTCCAAAGCGTTGGGGTAAGCCTATGGCAGCACTGCTTGGCTCATTAAAGGCACAGTTTGGTCTTAATATTGCTGCAATCGGCGGTAAGGACTCTATGTCGGGCAGCTTCGAGGATATTGACGTGCCGCCAACACTTGTTTCTTTTGCAATTGCTCCTATGAATGCAAAAAATATAGTAACTCCCGAATTTAAGGCGGCGGGTGATAATGTTTATCTCCTTGCTCCTTTATATGACAGCGATATGCTTCCTGATTTTGACAGCCTTAAGGCAGTATTTGAACAGGTTAATGAGCTTATTATGAGCGGCAAGGCAAAGGCAGTATATACTGTTGATGCAGGCGGAGTTGCAGAAGGTCTTATGAAGATGAGCTTCGGTAACAAGATAGGCTTTAAGTCTGCGGGAATTGATACCAAAAAGCTGTTCTCGCTTAATTACGGCGCTTTTATTATAGAAACAGCAGACACAATTTCTGCCGAGCTTATCGGTACCACAACAGATGACGGCAAAATTACAATCGGAAATACTTCTGTTTCTGTGTGCGAACTTTCTGATGCGTGGGAAAATACACTTGAAAAGGTATTTCCAACAAAGACTCCGGAAATCAAGGCGGAAACAACCAAGACATTTTCCTATACGGCACGTGCAAAGGCACATCATAGCGACAGCTTTGCTCGTCCTAGAGTTGTAATCCCTGTATTCCCGGGTACAAACTGCGAATATGATACAATGCGCCGCTTTAATGCTGCGGGTGCTCATTCTGACATATTTGTGCTCAGAAATCTTGACTCCGATGCACTTGTGTCGGCAGTTGATGAGTTTGTATCGCTTATTGATAATGCTCAAATTCTTATGATACCCGGCGGATTTTCCGGCGGAGATGAGCCTGACGGTTCAGGTAAGTTTATAACTGCCGTGCTCCGTAATCCACGTGTAAAAGAGGCGGTAACAAAGCTTTTAAATGAAAGAGATGGACTTGCTCTTGGTATTTGCAACGGCTTCCAGGCACTTGTAAAATCCGGACTTTTGCCTTATGGCAATATTATGGACGAGATGCTTCCCGAATCTCCCACTCTTACATTTAACACTATTGGCAGACACCAATCTATGATGGTTCGCACTAGAATTGCATCAAATAAGTCACCTTGGCTTGCCGGTGTAAATGTCGGTGATATTCATTCAATTCCGATTTCACACGGTGAAGGACGTTTCTTTGCAAACAGTGAGCTTATTGAAAGCCTTGCGGCAAACGGTCAGATTGCGACTCAATATGTTGATATGAACGGCAATCCTACAATGGATATTCGTTATAATCCTAACGGCTCTGCATTTGCCATCGAAGGTATTTTGAGCCCTGACGGAAGAATTCTCGGTAAAATGGGACATAGTGAGCGTATAGGAAGAAATGTTGCTGTCAATATTGAAGGCGATAAAGATCAAAAGATCTTTGAATCCGGCGTTAAGTATTTTAAATAAGTTTCTGGGGTGCGGATACTACCGCACCCCAAAGTCCCGCTATATATTTATGTTTTAGTTTAGAATAACAGTCAAATTATACTGATTTTATTTGAAAGGCGTGAGCCAAGTGAAACACGTTGATATTTACACAGACGGAGCTTGTAAATGCAATCCCGGCCCTGGTGGTTGGGGAGCTATTATTGTATACGGCAAAGTTGAAAAAGAGCTTTCGGGCGGAGAGGCCGAAACTACCAATAACCGTATGGAGCTTACAGCGGCGATAAGTGCTCTTGAAATACTTAAAGAGCCTTGTGACGTTACGTTGACGTCTGATTCAAAATATCTTATAGATTCAATTGAAAAAAAGTGGGTATACTCTTGGAAAAGCAATGGTTGGAAAAAATCCGATAAGAGTCCTGCTTTAAACCCTGATCTGTGGGAAAGGCTGCTTTTGCTTCTTGAAATTCATACAGTAAGATTTATCTGGGTTAAAGGCCACGCAGGTCATCCTTATAATGAACGGTGCGACAAGCTAGCCTGCGAAAAGGCAGAACAGTTTAAAAACTAAGCTTATTCACGAAAAGTTTACACTGAAAATTTAAAAATATATTGAAATATACACCAAAATGGTATAAAATAGATAAACAAAAGCTTTCAAAATTGAAAGGATGATTAAATATTATGGTAGAGAGATTGGTTTATGCGGATAATGCCGCAACCACGTCCACGTCTAAAACAGTGCTTGAAGCAATGTTGCCTTACCTTACCGAACAATACGGAAATCCATCAAGTTTACATCAAAAGGGAAGAGCAGCTAAGGCGGCAATTACCGAGGCGCGAGAAAAAACAGCTTCGCTTTTAGGCTGCAAAGCATCTGAAATATACTTTACTGCAAGCGGTTCGGAAGCTGACAACTGGGCAATTAAAGGTGCTGCCCACGCAATGCAGCATAAGGGTAAGCATATTGTTTCCACAAAAATTGAGCATCACGCAGTTCTTCATTCTCTTGAAACTCTTGAAAAAGAAGGCTTTGAGGTAACATATCTTGATACGGACAGCGAGGGAAGAATAACTCCCGAACAGGTTGCATCTGCTATTCGTGAGGATACAATTCTTGTTGAGGTTATGTACGCTAATAATGAAATTGGCACTATTGAGCCTATTCGTGAAATTGCATCGGCGGTAAAAGCCGTTAATCCGAAAATTCTTGTGTTTACCGATGCTGTTCAAGCTGTCGGTGCTGTTGATATAAATATTGCTGATCTTGGGGTTGATATGCTTTCAATGTCAGGTCATAAGATTCACGCACCGAAAGGAATCGGCGCTCTTTATATCAGAAACGGTGTCAGAATTTTAAATCTTGTTGACGGCGGCGGACAGGAGCGCAGTAAGCGTGGCGGAACTGAAAATGTTGCCTATATTGTAGGTTTTGCAAAGGCGCTTGAAGAGGCAGTTTTCGGTATTTCCGAAGGCGTTCGTGTCAGCGCTATGAGGGATAAGCTTATTGATGAAATTCTTGCAAAGATTCCTCACACAAGACTTAACGGACCTCGTGACAGACGTCTTCCCGGTAATGTAAATATTTCATTTAAATATATAGAAGGCGAAAGCTTACTTTTGCTTCTCGATATGGCGGGAATTTGTGCATCGACCGGCTCGGCTTGTTCATCAAATTCTCTTGAACCCTCTCACGTTCTTCTTACAATCGGCGTTCCTGTTGAAGAAGCGCACGGTTCTTTAAGACTTTCAATCGGCAGAGATACTACAGAGGAAGATGTGGATTATATTCTTGAAAAGCTTCCGCCTATAGTAGAAAAACTTCGTATGATGAGTCCGCTCTATAATTCATAATAAAACTACAATTTTAAAGGAGAACCAACATGAAAAACGAGCAGAGTTTCGAATTCAGAAAGAGGTATTCAAATCCCCACAAGAGAATACCGCAATTTAAAGATCAGACTCTGGGCAAAGACGAATTTATTCTTGCA
>JAZNAB010000161.1:0-6692 GCA_045586285.1 Candidatus Flemingiibacterium sp.
CAAAAAATGATTATCGAAAAAGAAGACACAATAAAAAACAGTATATCTTCTAAAAATACAATGAAATTAAAGACGTATTTGAATAAACGATTTTCAACCAGTTTTTCACTGCCTATAAATCTTGTAAATCTGAGAAAATCAAAAAATACAGCCAAGGCAATACCTATAACTAAAGAATAGACAAAAAGCCACAGCTGTTCTGAAATATTATATCCTAATGCTTCGAACTCTGAAAGAATCATTTGAATAAACCGCGCTTTCTTTTTTCAACTGTAGGATCAAAGAAAAGTACACCGCCGATTTCGCCTTCAATAAAAAGCTCACCTGATTCAACAGAAAGTCCGATAATATGAAGATCTTTACCGTCAATACAAATCATTCCGAAAGCAGTACTGACAATAATATTTTTTTCATCAAAGCTTTTAACATCGTCAACAGCCGTAATACTAAGACTCTTTCGGTCGTTTATAACAATTTGTTGAGATGGATTCTTTGGTAATTTCTCGGTATCATTGTTTTGCTTTGATATAGTATTTTGAGTGCTCATCAGAATCTCCTCTGCCATATACTTTGATTTGCAGTTAAACTGCATTATAATATATATGGCAGAAAAGACTATGATATTCAAGCTTCACGGGCTTTGCCTTATGAAATAACCTCATACATAGATGCAGCATCTGATTTTAAACTGAAATCACGTACATCTAAAACCCGAAGTCTTGTAGTGCGTTGTCCAAAACTAATTTCAATAATATCACCGACTTTAACATCGTAAGATGCTTTAGCAGGTCTACCGTTAACTGAAACGTGTTCTGTATCACAAGCTTCGTTGGCAACCGTGCGCCTTTTTATCAGGCGAGATACTTTCAGAAACTTGTCAAGCCGCATAAATTATTTGTTGAGCTTAGCTTTAAGAGTCTTGCCGCAAGTAAATGAAAGACGCTTTGAAGCAGGGATAGTGATAGTAGCGCGAGTTGCAGGATTGATACCTGTTCTAGCAGGACGTTTCTTAGTTTCAAAAGTACCAAAGCCGATAATCTGTACCTTTTCGCCTGCGATAACAGCATCTTCGATGCTTGCGAATGCAGCATTAATAACAGCTTCAACGTCCTTCTTCTTAAGTTCTGTTTCCTTGGTAACTTTGTCGATAAGAGTGGTCTTGTTCATTTTGCTTAATTCCTTTCTTTAATGTAAAATTACCGTATATTTCGGTAATTTAATTATAACATTAATTTTCATATTTAGCAATAGTTTTTTAAAAAAAAATGAAAAAAAGCGCCTTATTTTCAAGTTTTTTGTGTTTTTTTTCAAAAAAATTTATTTTTCTTCGTTTGAAACCGATAGCACGAGCTTGTCCGTGGCAATTTCAAGAGCTTGTTCGGGTTCAACATCGAGGCTTTTTGCTAAGCTTACGGCAGCCATAAGAACCTCGCCTACATATTCTTCTTTAGTTAATTTGTCAGAATTTTCTGCGATATATTTATCAAAACCAATAGTATCATATCCGAGTTTTTTAGCTTTTGATAAAACTTTATCCGCTCTGATAAGTGCAGGTAAGCTCTTTGAAACTGATGCAAGTACTTCTCTGTCGCTTTTCTGAGATTTTTCAATAATTTTAATCTTATCCCAATTATTGAGAACCTCTTCTGAGGTATCCGCCTTTATATCAGCAAAAATGTGGGGGTGACGCAAAATAAGTTTTTTGCATATTCCGTCAGCGACATTATTTATATTAAATTCCCCCTCGTCCTCTGCTATTTTTGAATGAAAAACAACCTGCAAAAGTAGATCTCCGAGCTCTTCGCACATTAACTCATAATTGTCGGTGTCTATAGCCTCAATAACCTCATATGTTTCCTCAATTAAATTACGTCTGATCGACTTATGAGTTTGCTCTTTATCCCAAGGACACCCTTCGTCTGAACGTAAAATCTCCATAATTTTTATAAGATCATCAAATGTGTAATTACTTTTTAAAATAAGTTCTTTTGCTAAATTGTGCATATTCTGCTCCATTCCGCCAAAAATGGCATTTTATTAATCCTTAAGTCCACCGCACAAGTATAATATTATAAAATATAAAACGGTAGTAATTAAAATCGAAATAACAGTACCAGCAAAAGTATAAACGGCAGATCCTGCTAAAAGAGAAACAACCGAAATAATCAGTGGTTTTATAAAATATGATATTTTGAATGAACTCTTTAAAGGAGTAAGAGTTGAAATGGCTGTAACCGAAATTATAGTTACAGTCAAGTAACAAATCAATGTTGAAACAGGGGTTGCATACTTCCCTATATATTCTGTTAAAATTATAGTTGATACTATTTTAGATAAAGCACCGATAAGCATTGCATATAGGGGAATTTTAACATATCCGTAAGCTTGTAAAATAGTATTGGTTAAACCGACAAAGCACAAAAGCATTGATGCTGGTGCAAGTATAGTCAACTGCAGAGCTCCCCTCTGTGCAATTCCATCTTCAAATAATAATTTAAGGATTGGAAGTGACATAGTAGCCATACCAAGTGAACACGGAATTGATATTAAAGCGGTTTGTCTTACAGATTTGGCTGTAATATTTATTGAATTCTTTAAATTATCAAGAGAAAGAGATGATGCAAGACTTGGTAACAAAGAATAAGCAATAGGAAGGGTTAATACCGGGGGTAAATTAAAAATAGGAACGGCTAATGAAGAATAATTTCCCCATATAGCAGCCGTTTCTGCTTGTGAAAAACCTGCGTGATTAAGGCTTCTTGTCATAACAAATGAATCTATAAGTCCGGTTAAGCTCATTATTGATGATGACAAAGTAATAGGAAGCGATGCTCTAAAAAGTCTTGATAGAATATCACGTCTGGATACAGAGTGTAACTCTCCTTTGGGCTTTTCTGAAAAATAATAAACAGTTAATAATAAAAGTGCTCCGATTCCGACTCCAAAGGTTATTCCTGTAGCGGCATAAGCGGCTGCAAAAGGTATTTTCATTCCGGATTTTATTGCATAACCTGCAAGAGAAATGCCGACTGTTAATTTTCCAAGAGCTTCAATAATCTGAGAAATGGATTGCCATCTGAATTTTCCAATCCCTTGAAAATATCCGCGCAAAGATGCGGAAATAGCAACAAAGAAAAGACAAGGAGAAATAGCTAAAATAGCTGTCCTTGATAATTCAACTTTCATTAAATGAGAGATTACGCCGGAAAATAAGCCAAGTAATAGCGAAGAAGCAAATCCAATAATAGAAAATGTCAGAATTGAAACAGAAAAGATTTTTCTTGAGCCATAAACTTTTTGCTTTTCGGACAATCTTGCAATCATCATAGATATTGCTGTCGGAAGACCGGCTACCGATAAAGTATAAAGCCAAGTGAAGATAGTATAAGCTCCATTAAAATAACCCATTCCCTCTTCACCTATTAATGATGTCAAGGGTAATTTAAAAAACAAACCTACAGCTTTTACAATTAGTCCTGAGAGAGTCATAAAAAAGACTCCGTCAAAAAAATTATTTTTAAAAAGTTTCAACCGCTTCTCCTGAATGTAGCTCTGAAAGACTAAAGCGGAAGTTTAGCTTCAGTCAAAATAATGAGCTATAGTATGCTTTGCATTAAAGCGAAGCTTTTCAACATCCAGGGTTTTGTATTCTCCATTTTCATATAAAATTTTACCGTCGCACATTGTAAGATAAACATCATTGCACGATGCGGAAAATGCTATTGTAGAATAGGGGTTATACATCGGAATGTTATTAAGACTGTCAAGGTCAATAAGTACAATATCCGCTAAATATCCGACTTCTATTTTTCCTGTGTTCATTCTTCCCTGCGCAATTGCACCGTTTTCCCAAGCCATAGAGCAGATTTTGTCGGTTGGAATGATATCTGCAGACAGATTAACGCCTTTGTGAATCAAAGCTGCAGTCTGAAGCTCTCTCAGTACAGAAAGCTTGTTGTTAGAAGCCGCACCGTCAGTGCCGAATCCACAGTTCACCCCTGCTTCAAGCATTTTATTTAAGGGAGCAATTCCGCTGGCCAGTTTTAAATTGCTTACTGGATTATGGGCTACATTTACTTTATTTTCAGCTAAAAGCTCTATATCACTATCGGTAACCCAAACACAGTGTGCCGCTGTTGCGGTAGCAGTTTTTGATGGCGTTAATATTCCGCAGTCGACAAGGAATTCTGTGGGAGTTTTTCCATTGTGTCTAGCCATACATTCCTCGTGCTCTTTTTTTGTTTCAGAAACGTGCACCTGCATTGAAAGATCATTTTCGTGAGTAAACTCAGCAACCTCACGAAGATATCTTTCTTTATTTGTGTATTCTGCGTGTACAGCCATATCGATTAAAATTCGACCATTAGCTGTTTTGTGGTAGTTTTTTATAAGGCTAACCGCCTCGTCAAAACGGCTGTCATTCTTGACTGTGGCATTATCATTAAATGAAACCAAACATCTTGAAATGTTAGCTTTAATTCCCGATTCCAATACGGCTTCGGCGGTTTTGTCGCAGAAAAAGTACATATCGGAAAATGATACAATTCCATTTTTAATCATTTCAGCTATTGCAAGTTCAGAACCTACCTTGACCGCTTCAGGAGTCAATCTATCCTCAGCAGGATAAATTTTTTCTTCAAGCCATCTATTAAGAGGTAAGTCTTCACCTATGCCTCTGAATAACGTCATAGCTGCGTGAGCGTGAATATTGAAATGTGCTGGTGTAAGAAGTTTGTTTTTACAGTCAATTACACGGTCATAGCCCATATCATCGATCTTGCCTATTTTTGAAATAAACCTTTCGTCCGTTGCTACAGAGCCTGATATATAGCTTCCGTCGGGGGTGATAATAGTAGCGTTTTTAAATAAAATCTTCATCTTTATAAATCCCTTCTTAAGATAGATATGAAAATGCCTGTAATATTATTCTTTGTTTGTTTCATTTTTGGTATCTGTATTAGCGTTATTATCAACGATTTTAGAAATATTGTTCATCTTTAAGGTAAGCTCTGCTATAGTATTACCGCTTAAGTCAGTATCTTTGTTAATCAAATCTATATTTAATTCATTTAAGATTTCAGTAACAAACTCAGGGCTGATTGGAAAAGGAGTATCAAAGGGCAATGGTTCAATCTCATCACAACAATATCCTAAATATTTACAGCAAGTAGCCCCCGGAGCGTGCGGACTTAAAGGATCTTCCCTGATTAATTCATCATACCAATCTTCAACACTGACCGATTCACGAAGTGATGTTTCAAACATTAATATATCGTCATAATTATTTGACATTGCGGCAAATCTAATAACCTCATCTAAAATATAAGCCTCTGCTTCGGCTATATACTTGCCGTTTTTGTTTTTTGAAGTGATAAATCTGACATAAGAACTTCCGCCGATATCAATAATTTGAAACTCTGACGCTTCACATAAAACAAAATTTTTCCCAAAGGGTGATTCGCTTCCGTCAAGGTTGTATTTGTATGAAATAGAAACTTCAAGGCGAAATCCGCCGTGTTTATTGTCAGAAAACCAGGCATCATAACCGTGACTTGATTCAAATCTTGATAAGCTTCCGGGAAGTCGAAATTTTCTTAAATAGTGACCAAAACCGTAAAACACATCATTTCTAAGATACCCTGGCTTGTAGTGAAAATTAAAGGCTTGTGTGTTAGGGTGCTTATGAAACTTTCTTCCAAGATTAACACAGGCTATGTCGTAGATTTCATCAGGGAATGGTGCAAATTCATTTAATGATAAAAGATTTTCAAGATAATTGCAAATAGTTTCAAGAGTATCTTTCTCCTCATCTAAGAAGCTTCGATCCTTGCTTCCGACGGTTGTACTCCACAAATAATTCATAACCTCTCGGTTTAAATCCCTGGGATCAGGACATCTCGTGTTTCTTGCAAGAAAATAATTATCGCATACATATGAAAAACCGCATTTTTTAATTTCATCGATTATTTTTTCAATATTGTATCTTCCGTATGGAGTAACAATAGAGCCAGGAATAGTGATAGGCTCGAAAGAATCTGTTCCCCACCCAAGATATGCTTGTATACCTTCTCTGTCGTCTTGCAGTGCGTATAAAAACAGTTGCTTTATGAGCTTATGATAAGTTAAGCGGAGTTTTTCAAAATCAAGGTCATCAATATAAGTAATCTGCGGATCACATATAAAAACAGGCTTATTCAGAAATAAATCACCAAGTTCTTTTGCAAGTTCTACTACGTCTGAAAAAACACCTGCACCTGAAAAAGTTAAATCTATTTCACAATTAAATTCCTGTTTATCAGAATCTATAAAAATATCAAGATATGAGTTTGAACATAGAAAAACAGTAATTCCGTCATTCTCAATATTAATATCGTATTTGCGCTTTGAAAAGAAATGGCAAATCTTTTCGGTTATATTATTTTCGTTAGAATATATGCTAAAGCCAAGCCTAATAAAAGAAAGATCCTCATCTAATGAAGGAACAGACTCATAATAATCAATTCTATTGTCATCGGAGTCTATAAAAAGTTCACTTCCATTATAAATCATTTCAGCTTCAAGATGCCCTTTTAAAGTACGTAAAAACCATTCTGTTTCAAGATCACTCGCCTGCATTTTATTAACACATAAAATAAATTCGTTATCATTGTTTTTGGGAGATGGAAAATACATACAGGAGCCGCTATACTGCA
>JAZNAB010000162.1:0-5011 GCA_045586285.1 Candidatus Flemingiibacterium sp.
CATCTTACCCTGAACTTATTCCCGACACTTTCCCGGAAGCATTCAAGGCTGTTGGAGTAACCGGAGAAAACATCAAGATTGGACTTGGAAGCTACGTTGAATGTACACTTCCTATCCTTGACGGTCTTAAGGAAAACTTCCCCAAAGCTGAAATTTCTTACTGTAACGATATTATGGTTGAACTTCGCAAGATTAAGAGTGCTAGTGAACTTGCTTGTATTCAGGAAGGTTTCCGCATTGTTGACCTTGCAACCGAAGAAGTTATTAGAAATCTTCGTCCCGGAGTAACTGAACTTGCTATGGTTGGTATCGCTCAGAGAGTTATTTATGAAGAAGGCGCTGAATATGAAGGTCTTCCAATGTATGTATTCTCCGAAGCATCTACCCGTCACGCAATCAGCCGCCCCGGCTACAGAACAATTGAAAAAGGTGACGTTGTTCAGCTTAATCTTTCAGCTAAAATTGACGGTTATTCACCTGCAACAGGTCTTCCTGTAATTATGGGTAAGCTTGATGCAGACAGAAGAAGATACATTGATTTCTGTTATGAAATGCATAACTGGACAGTTAAGAATCTTAAAGCAGGAATTCCCGCAGGTAAAGTTCCGCAGGAATTTTACCAGATGTTTATTGAAAACGGCTTTAAAGATGCATATACATACGGTCCTTGCCACGGTACAGGTATGATAGAGGTTGAAGCTCCTTGGATGGAAACCACATCAGACTGGACTCTTGAAGAAAATATGACATTCCAGGTAGATACCTTCATTTCTGCTCCGACATTTGGCTGCCGTTGGGAAAAGGGTGTTGTAATCACTAAAGATTGCTGTAAGTCTATGACAAATATTCTTGAGAAGGGATTGATTGAACTTGACTTCTAATGGAGTAGGAAAGAAAAATTGGCTTATACCTGACTGTGAGCTTCCTATGGAGGGAGAGGGGATACTTAAAGGCCACGAATCAGTAATCGTTGTTAATGACAGTAATACTGATGCTGAAATTGATGTTACACTTTATTTTACAGATAAAGATCCTGTAAAAACTATTAAGTGGCAAGTTGGTGCCGGCAGAGTCCGCTGCTTCAGAATGAACAATATCAATGATATGTGTGGCTTTGAAGTTCCATATGAGCTTCAGTATGCAATGAAGCTTGCATCAAATACCAATATAGTTGTACAGTACGGAAGACTTGATAACCGTCAGGTTAACCTTGCTTATTACACAACTCTCGGCTACGCTGAATAGATTTTATGAGGGCGCAGCAATGCGCCCTCAATTTACAATCATATATTTTGTAAGGAGAATATGTTTAGTATTTATTACTATATCATATTAAAATAATTATGTATTTAGATAAATGTTTCCCGAAAGAAATAGATAACGCTAAGAAAAACAGAACACCCGTTGTTCTTGTGGGCGGCACTGTTGAATATCACGGTGCTCACTGTGCTTACGGCTGTGATACACTTGTTGCCGAGGGACTTGTAAAAAAACTTGCTGAAAAGAAGGAAATTATTATTGCTCCTACAATCAGCTACAGCCCATCAAGCTGGGCTGTGGGGGGCGAAACTACAGGAACCGTTCACGTTGATGAAGTCGTTTTTGAAGAATATGTTTTTAACGTATTTTCTTGTATGCTTTCTGCAGGTCTTCGCAATATTTATGTCGTAATTCATCATCAGTTTGAGCAGGAAAACTTAATGCCTATGACTCTTTCTTATATGAAGGCGGCAAAACGTGCAATAATGCGTTATCTTGAAAAGGTACAAGGCCAAGGTTGGTGGGGAAGTGAAAATTCCGCTTCTTATTATGATGATCTTGGCGGTTCCGATGATCCGTTCAGTTGGATTAAGGTCATTCCTACAATGAGTACGGAAGTACAGAACGCAACTGGATATGATCACGCAGGTAAATACGAATCTTCAATTCTTATGGCTCTTTACCCCGAGGCTGTAAAGCTTGAGCGCCTTGGTGATATTGAACATTGGTTTACAAAGAGCGCTGCTGAAGCAAGTACGGAAATAGGAAACAAGATGGTAGAGCTTTCTCTTGAATATCTTGACAAGAAGATAGTATAATAAATTAAATATTCAATTATATTAAAAATTAGATGCACCTGTCATAAACCAGGTGCATCTTTTGACTTTATAAGTATTGACAAAATGCTAAAAAAATGATATTATATAAATGTAAGTAAAATACACATTTTGAAAGGAAATTTGTGATGGCTGACGAAATTTTTGAAACTGAAGATATATACACATTAACTGATGAAGAAGGCAAGGAAATGCAGTTTAAGCTCCTTGCAGGCTGTGAGCTCGACGGCAATGAATATTTAGCTTTGATTCCCCTTGAAGATAATGAAGCTGAGGAGTATGTTCTTCTTAAAGTTGAAAAGGATGAAGACGGCGAAGATATGCTTGTCACTATTGATGATGACGAGGAATTTGACCGTGTTGCAGATATAATAGAGGATGAACTATTTGGCGAAATTGATTACGACGGAGAAGAAGGCAATTAATTCTAAGTCTGAATTTATTTAACAGCAGTAAATTTTTTAAAATGTGAAATAATATTTGTGTAAACTTATTTACAAACTGTTTTCCTGCTTGGTGCGTGATAATTCAAGTATTTAAACCCACAAAGAAATAAATGGAGCCTGACTTCAGCTGTTCGGAATGCAGACCTCCCGACTGTTCCTGATTTGTTAGATTATACTATGCACGAACTACTCGGATGTTGGGAGCACAATACAGGTGAGAGGGCACCAGCCTTGCACGAGCAGGGTTTTCTAATCTTGAATTCACACGGCTTGGCGGGTAAATATAAAAAACGGTGCTATCAAAAATAGCACCTTTTTATTTTATTTTTATATATCGGATAAAATATAATAATATTCAATAATAAATTGACAAATATAAAAAAAAGTTTTATACTTATATTAATGTTGAAGTGATCTTTTAGGAGGAAAAATGAAACTTAAGAATCAGACAAAAAAGAATAAAATTTTTGAGATTGAAATCACAGACATAAATAATTCCGGTTACGGCGTTGGAAGAATTAACGGTGTTGTTACCTTTGTTTCGGGAGGCTGTACCGGTGATATACTCTCCGTAAAGGTCATAAAGACAGCTTCCGATTATAACGTTGCAAAAATTGAAAATATTATTAAATCTTCTCCATATCGTTGCGATCCTGTTTGTAAGGCTTTTAAACGCTGCGGTGGCTGTGTATACAGGCATATTACATATGACCACGAGCTTGAACTTAAAAAACTTTCTGTTGAATCGTCAATGAAGAAGGCTGGGGTTGATGTTACTGTTTTGCCGGTCATTTCGACGGGAGTTACCGATTTTTATAGAAATAAGGCACAATATCCTGTTGGCTTTCTTAAGAATAAAGATAATAAAATACAGTCTGTTGTTGGTTTTTATGCCGGAAAAACCCACGATATTATTCCGAATGGATTTGGAGATGATGCTTGTCTTTTACAGCCGAAAATCTTTGGTGAAATTGTAGATTTTATAAGGGCTTATTTAGATGACAACTCGATTTCTCCTTATGATGAGGTTTCAAATACGGGCGATGTCCGTCACATATATCTTCGCATATCTGAGTATAGCGATGACGTTATGCTCTGTATTGTTTCAACTGTTATAGATGATCGTATAAAAAAACTTGTTTTGGCGGCTTGTCAGCGTTTTCCTGAAATTAAGAGCGGTTTTGTAAATATTAATAAAAAGTCTACAAATGTAATTCTTGGTGACGAATATATTCATATATACGGTGAAAAATTTCTCTCGGACAAGCTTGAAATTAAATATGGCAATAAAAATTATAAAAGGACTTTTGAATTCTCTCCGCAATCCTTTTGGCAGGTTAATAAGAAAGCAACCGAGCTTTTATATTCCAAGGCGGCAGAGATGCTTGGTGCTAAATCTGGGGAGAGAATACTTGATCTTTTCTGCGGCATAGGAACTGTCGGTATGTCTGTTTGCTCAACTGATGTAAAGCTTCTAGGAGCGGAAATTGTACCCGAGGCTGTTGAAAATGCAAAGAGAAATGCAGAGCTAAATAGTTTTGAAGATGCGGAATTTGTATGTCTTGACGCTTCTGATAAGTCCTTGTTTTATGACGAGCTTTGTGCATTTTCAAGGAATGGTCTTGATGGGGTTATTCTCGATCCACCGAGAAAGGGCTGCTCATCTGAGCTTCTTGACACACTATGTGAACTTTCTCCTAAAAGAATTGTATATATTTCGTGTAATCCTGATACACTTGCACGAGATATTGCTTATTTAAAAGGGAAGTATTTCTGTGATTTTATACAACCCGTTGATCTTTTTTCTCGAACTGGCCACGTAGAAAATGTCGTTTGTCTTAAACAGATAGCTGGTGATTAAATTTTTTATAGTAAATCTACTTAGTATGGAGAACAATATCCATAATTAAATGTGTTTTTAATGTAAAAAAATTATTTATATTATAACAGTTTTAGCATTATGCAAAAGAATATCATCTCGAATTTAGATATTTTTAATAAAATGTGAGAAAATTTTAAAAACCCTTTAAAAAAGTCGAAATATATGTTATAATATAATTGAACTAAAAATGTAAATCGGGCGAGAATGCCTTAATATCTTACGGAGGTTTTTTTAATGAACGAGTACTTGTACGGCGACCTCAGCGTTATTGGAACAAGAGGCTGTGAAGAACTGACTTCGCAGGTGGATGCTTACCTTAAAGATTGGCGTAAAACAGATGAAAGCTTTGTCGTTCAAGCAGATTGTACACGTTTTGGTACAGGAGAAGCAAAGTGTCTTATGCATAACTCTTTAAGAGGACACGATGTCTATATCATCAACGATTGCTTCAACTATGGTGTTACTTATAAGATGTACGGTATGACTGTACCTATGAGTCCCGACGAACATTATCAGGATTTGAAGCGTGTTATCGCCGCAATTGGCGGTAAGGCACGCAGAATTTCGGTTATTATGCCTATGCTTTA
>JAZNAB010000163.1:0-4615 GCA_045586285.1 Candidatus Flemingiibacterium sp.
TTAAAGTCGGCACGATACGGAAATTGTTCTGCATGAAACCATGCTTTCTCAAAATTTCCATACGCCGAGTGCAAAATAACCATTATCATATGAGCGCGCAAAACATCTGAAATGTTCTTTGAATATGAGATAACAAGATTGTCATATCTTACACATTCTTTGTAGTTATCCTCTGCGCGTTCAGAATCATAAAGCTCATCGTTTTCGGGATAAGAGAGTGCAATACCCGTTTCTAAACAGTGCATAAGAAGAATTGAATTGTTGGGATATAGCTTCAATCCCTCTTTTATAGCAAGATACTTTTGGAAAAGACTTTCAGAGGTAAGTGGACGCGAAAGAAGAGCTTGAGCGTTATTGACTATTTTCCATACTTCTTCCGTATCATTTGTCCCAAACGTTCCGAATAACACGTCCGTACTCACGCCAAAGACATGCGCTATCGGTACAACTTGCGAAATATCGGGCTTTCCGGTATCATTTTCCCATTTTGAAACAGCTTGAAAAGTAACACCAAGCTGCTCGGCAAGCTCTTCTTGTGTAAGATTTCTTTCTTTACGTAATTGGCGTATGATCTGCCCCATTGTTTCTTTCATAATCGAACCTCCTTGTTGAGTATTTGATTTGTGCTTATATTATCGCATACTATTTGCACAAAAAGAAGCGACTTAAAAACGAGTTCGATTCAACTTTGCGTTGAGTTTATTATATCATAAATAATAACAAAAAGCAAGAATACGGCATACCTCTTTTGAGATATACCGTATTCTTGCAAAACTGTCCTTTAGCACCCGAGGCAAATGCCGTAGCTCTTATTTTTTATTTTTATAATACACGCATTTTTTCAAAATCGGGAACAAAGCTTTCTTTAGCTGAGCTACCGCTTTGTATAAAGCCGTTTTTGATACCAAGGCTGAGCGCATAGTCAACAAGCTTATTATATTCATAGGTTGTAACTCGCCTGTCAAGCTCCGGATATTTTTCTTTGTCAAGGCTTGGCACGGGTGTATATTGGCTCATTATACTGTAATAAATATCGTTCCCGTATTCAGCGAAAAGATATTCCAGCACCCTTTTTGATTCATCTACAAGCCCGGGCAAAAGTAGATGTCTTACGATTACACCTTTGTTCATTATTCCGTCGTCGGAAAACTCTGCCGTACCAAGCTTATCTACCATATATTTTAATGAAGCTTTTGCATTCTCCGGATAATCGGAAGCATTAGAATATTTCTTTGCAATCTCCGAAGAGAGATACTTGAAATCAGGAAGATATACGTCAATATTATCTGATATATTTTCAAGAGCGTCTACCCTTTCATAACCGCTAGTGTTGTAAACTACAGGCAAGGCAAGTCCAAGACTGCGTGCAAGAGTAATTGATTTTAAAATTTCCTTTGAATACATCGTCGGCGTTACAAGATTTATATTGTGCGCCCCCTCATTCCAAAGCCTCAAAAACACTCTTGAAAGATCTTCTGGGGTGATAAGTTCACCGATTTTACAGTCTTTTGACAATGCACTGTTCTGACAATAAACGCAGGACAAAGTACAACCGCAAAAAAACACAGTTCCCGAACCGTTCTTCCACGAAAGGCACGGCTCTTCCCACTTATGTAAATAAGCTCCTGCAACCCTCACAAGTCCTGCCCGTCTTGCATCTTCCTGAGTGCAATAACCAATACCGCAGTCTATTTTGCATTCCCTGGGACAAAGCTTACATATATTCATTAAAAGCCTCATTTCTAAAAACTTACAGATTATTTAAGCGGTGACTCAGTTCCATCAAATAAAAACGCTTCTACAGCCTCAATTTTATCTTTGTCGGTTATAATTCCCGGTTTGTATAAATCCGTGTAAACAAAACAAGGCACAATCTCCTCGGTGTATTCTATTACCTTTCCATCAAAAACAGAAAGATTTAATATAAAAATAATCGTTCGGTTTTCCTCGCTTCGTGAACCGCCAAAAACAAAATTTCCGAGAGAATGGACAATAGTCTTTCCTTTATAAACCTCTATAGGCTGCAAAACGTGCGGATGGCCGCCTACGACCAAATCAATTCCATTATCTATCATTTTATAACAGCCGTCAGCCTTCCACTTGTCAGGAATATGGACACGCTCTGTCCCGCCGTGGAAATATACAATTTTATAATCGGCTTCAACGGCTGACATATTCTTTATTATTGTGTTTTCATAGCCTCTGTAATAAAAGGTTGTACAATAAAGAGCGATTTTAAATCCACCCTTTTCGAGCATAAGAATATTTGAATTATCCCCCCACATTATATCTGCTTTTTCAAGGGCAGCTCTTGTATCTTCGTAACCGATTTTCCCATAGTCTTCCGAATGGTTATTTGCAAGTGAAACAATTTCCACACTGCCTTCGGTCAGTATATCCGTATTGTTTGTGCCGGATTTATACCAATAAGCAGGAGAATATCCTTTTGGTCTGACGATTGCCTCACTATTATCGGTAAATACATTTTCGAGATTAGCGACAGTCCAATCGTCTTCACATAATACGTGAACAACGTTTTCAAAAAAATATGAGGGCTCAACTTTTTTTGCAAGTGCATTAAATGAGCCTTGCCACTCTCCGCCCCTATCGGTTGCAAGCATACAGTCGCCGATAAAAGATATTCTTATGTTTGTTATAGTTTTTTCAACTTCCTTCAGGCAGCTATCCTCATTGCTTTTCGCAGATGTCAAAGGGAAATTTGCACTTGACAAATCAATATTGCCGTCAAGCTCTTGAGTCATAAAAAACTGCAGCAAAAACACAAGGGCAATACAAATCAAAACTAAAACGGAAGTTGAAATTATTACAATTTTTTTCATTATATAAGAAAGGCTTCCTTTCTAACAACAAGAATATAAAGTACCAATACATTATAGCACAAAGAGCCCCAAATTGCAAGCAAATATAAAAAAAGAGCATATAATGAAAATGCGGAGATATTTACAGCCGCTTACAAAAATACATAATGGAGGTTATTATGCCTGAGGTAAGAGAATATGATAGACGTCGAGCAGTCGAATATGCACGGCGATGGGCATTTTCAAGGAATCCCTTATTTGCAGATTTTACCGGAAGTGGCGGAAACTGTACTAACTTTGTTTCACAATGCATACTTGCAGGGTGTTGTCAGATGAACTTCACCACTGATTTCGGCTGGTACTATATATCAACCGATGAACGTGCAGCCGCTTGGACCGGGGTTGAGTTTTTCTACAATTTCATAACTAATAATGTGGAGGGCGTCGGAAACGGACTCGGGCCTTTCGGTCACAATGTTGAAAACGGTATTCTGTCACTCGGTGACGTTATACAGCTTGGCAATAATGAGGGGGACTATTACCACACATTACTTGTAACAGGTTACACAAGACGTACTTATCTTGTATCGGCACAAAGTGATGATGCCTATAACCGTCCTCTTTCAAGCTACAACTATAGAAGGATAAGATATATCCACATTGACGGATACCGTGAAGATGGGCTTTTTGCGTCTTCTTGCTTTGACGATTTGATAGAGGGGGTTTCTCTTAATATTTCTTAAAATTATAAAAGAAAAACAAAAAACCGTGAATGAAAATCATTCACGGTTTTAAAATTACAGTAGGCTTTCAAGCTTTTCTGCGGCAGAATCCAAATAGTCATTTTCCATAAGCTCAAGCATACCCCTGTCGCAAAGAGCTGCAAGCTTAGGATCAATCGGCATACGGGCAAGTACGTCATATCCAAATTTTCCGGCAATCTCTGAAATATGGCTTTCACCGTATATGTTATATTCCTTATTGCAGTCAGGGCATTTGAAGTATGCCATATTTTCTACAATTCCAAGCACCGGAATATTCATCATCTTTGCCATATTTGCCGCTTTTGCCACTATCATAGAAACAAGTTCCTGCGGACTTGTTACAATAATAATTCCATCAAGCGGAATAGACTGAAATACTGTTAATGGTACGTCGCCTGTTCCGGGAGGCATATCCACAAACATAAAGTCTACATCATTCCAAATAACATCAGTCCAGAACTGCTTTACAGTTCCTGCAATTACAGGGCCTCTCCAAACTACAGGTGTAGTTTCATCTTCAAGAAGAAGATTAACGCTCATCATCTTAATGCCGGTCTTAGAGGAAAGAGGGAAAATTCCGCCCGCTCCATCTCCGTCAACCTCACCCTTGACACCGAAAGCTTTCGGAATTGACGGGCCAGTTATATCTGCATCAAGAATTGCGGTGCTGTGACCTCTGCGACTCATAATAACAGAAAGCATAGATGTGACAATAGATTTGCCAACACCGCCTTTTCCGCTTACAATTCCGATAACCTTTTTAATACTTGAAAGCTCGTGGGGAGATTCAAGTAAGCTTGTTTTTTCTCTTGAGGGGCAATTGGCAGAACAAGCGGAACAGTCGTGAACACAACCGGCATCTACATTTTCTCCCTCGGCTACTGAATCTTCATATATCATTTTTTATAACCATAGCTTTTTTAAAAGCTTCCTTTCTGCCCTTTCAGGCTTAATTTATGTATCAAACCTCAGGTTTTTGACCAAAAGATACATTGTTTTTATAACATATACTATTATAACTCATTTTTTTGT
>JAZNAB010000164.1:0-28672 GCA_045586285.1 Candidatus Flemingiibacterium sp.
AAACGTCAATAAATGCATTGAGCGCATTTATAATAAGCATAAAGAGAAGTATACCCATAGTACCGATAGCGGCAACAATCTGATTTTCTGTAAGAGCCGAAATGAAAAGACCGATTGCAATAAACGCCGCACCAATGAAAAGAATTCCAACTGAGCAGCTTATAAGAGATGCTGTATTTGGAGTGCCGTAAACGTAAAGTAAAGAAAAATTAATAAGGCTGCCGAAAATAAAAGTTCCGCCGAACATTGTATATGCAGCGAGAAACTTTCCGAAAACCATTCCCATAAGGCTTATGGGCGACGTCAAAAGCAGTTGTTCTGTACGCAATTTTTTCTCTTCACTGAAGGTTTTCATCGTGAGCATTGGAACGAGAATTATAAATATAAACATAATTATGGAAAAATAAGAGGAAACGCTGCTGTTTACAGTCTGAAGGAGTGTGAAAAAACTAAATAGAAAGGCATTTACCGTCAAAAAAACAGCAATAAAAACGTAACCGATAGGAGAGGTGAGATAGGCTTTCATCTCACGTTTATATATAGCTAACATCAGTTTGTTTCCTCCTTACTTGGAATTTCTTTGTTGTCAACAGGTGCTTTTATATCAAATTTCGGCAAATCCTTTGCCTTTTTTTCGGGTTTTCTTGCTTTATCCACAAGCGATATGTATACATCCTCAAGGCTTGTTCCTTGCTGAGTAAGCTCAATCAGAGGCCAACTGTTTTTAGCAAGCATAAAGAATAACGGTTTTCTGATATCAACGCCGGAAGAGCTTTCAATTGCGAAAAGGTAGCTGTCATTTTCACGTTCACCGATAATTTCCGCACGGATAACCTCTCCGAGATTTTTGATTTCTCTCAGGACTTCTCTTTGCGGGCCGCAAATACGTGCATTATAACGACGGCTTTCATCAAGAATGTTGTTTAAGCTTTCGGATTTTTCGTCAGCTATAAGCTTTCCTGAATTTATAACAATAATTCTGTCGCAAACAGCCTGAACCTCCGACAAAATATGGGTTGAAAGAATAACGGTATGGTTTTTGCCGAGCGCTCTTATAAGGGTGCGTATTTCAATTATTTCCTTAGGGTCAAGGCCTACTGTCGGTTCGTCAAGAATTATTACTTTTGGATTTCCCACAAGAGCTTGTGCAATGCCGACTCTCTGTCTGTATCCTTTTGAAAGGTTTTTAATTAAACGGTTCTTTTTATAGTCATCAAGAATTTTTACAACTGTGCATATTTCTTCAAGATGCTTTTTTCTGTTAAGCTTACAGCCTTTAAGCTCATACACGAAGTTTAAGTATTCTTTTATGGTCATATCGAGATAAAGCGGCGGCTGTTCCGGTAAATATCCGATAAGTTTTTTTGCATCTGTAGGATTTTCAAGAATATCATATCCGCCAACCGAAGCTGTGCCGGAAGTTGAGGACATATATCCTGTAATTACGTTCATAGTTGTGGATTTACCCGCACCGTTAGGGCCGAGGAAGCCGACGATTTCCCCTTCTCCGATAGAGAAGCTGATATCATCAACAGCATATTTGTTTCCGAAACGTTTAACAAGGTTAGTGACTTGTATCATAATAATCTCCGTTCTGCCTGCGCAAAGGCGGCATAAAATTCAAATTGGGAGTAATACCTTACAAAAATATCAATAACAGTATAACACACTTTTTTGAACATACTTTGAACATTTTACATCTATATAAAAATAACGCAAAAGATTTACTTTTGCGTCACTTATATTACATTTTCATCACATATCAGTCACATAGAAATAATTGACAGCATAGTACCCCTTAGCCCTTTTGAATATCTGTGAGAATAAAAAAGTCTGGGATTACAGCAGGTACAGTAACTGCAAACGTCAATGTTATCTTGCCTGATACCGACTTCTTTTAAAAAGTCTATGTTCATACCGACAATATCAGCAAAAAAATTCCCGTCCTTTTTAAAAATAAAGCGGTCTGCAAAGCTAGTCCCCGCAATTTCCGAAACCGATTCTATAAAGTCCTCTTTTACTTCAAAACAACAACTGTGAATTGAAGGCCCGATGGCGATCTTAATATCTGATTTACAAGCGCCAAGCTTTTCCATTTCGGCAACGCATTTTGCGGCTATGCCAAAAACAGTGCCTCTCCAGCCGGCGTGAGCTGCGCCTACGATTCCAGCAGTATTATCGGCAAACAAAATCGGTACGCAATCGGCGGTTTTGACGCCGAGTGTTATGCCCTTTTTGCCTGTAACATATCCGTCTGCAAAGTTTTCGCTTTTTACAAAATACCCTCTGCCGCACATTTGCTCAGATACTTCTAAAACCTTATCGCTGTGGACTTGCTTTAAACTGATGACGCTCTCCGGACAAACGCCTGCTGCCTCACAGAAAAGTGAAAGATTGTGAAGCACAGTCTTGTCGCTGTCCCCTCTGTCAAAAGCTAGGTTTAAAGAGGCAGTATGATTTGTTTCGAAATCTCCGCCTATACGTGTTGAAAAACCGTGGTTAAAGGGGATTTTATCTGATTTTAGAAAATTAACGCCGTTTTTTGCCCTTATTATTTCAAATGACATTAAAACTCCTTTAAATTCTCATAATACGAATAGTTTAATTGCCTTAATAGCACTTCCGCCGGGAAAATCCATAACCTTTCCGAGCCCGAAAAAGCCGTCTGCGCCGTGGAGATTTACAATTTCACCAGTACTGAAGCTTGTTTCAATTTTCTTTTGATATATTTCATTTCCGCTTCTTGAGAGTTTTTCGAAAAATGGCGGAAGCTTTACTGTGGGAAGGTCCGAAAACAAATCCTCGACAGGTTTTAGCAGATTAATGCGATTTTCTAAAGAAAGTGCTTCAAGCTCCTCGAAGCTTACGGCATCTGAAAGACGGAAATTCCCGCTTTCAATTCTCGTAAGAGAGCTCATTGCACCCCCGCAGCCCAGCTTTGCGCCGATGTCAGCACAAAGCGTACGGATATATGTTCCCTTTGAGCAATGCACGTCAATAATGTAGTCAGTATTGGTCTGTCCTTTGCTTACCTCAATCTCGTAAACTGAGATTTTTCTTGCTTGTCTTTCAACAGTAATTCCACGTCTTGCAAGGTCTACAAGCTTTTGCCCGTTTACTTTCAGCGCACTGTACATTGGGGGAATTTGGTTAATTTCTCCAACAAATTCACGGCACACTGAAATAACCTCATCATAGCTTGGAATTTTGTCAGAGGTTGTTAAAACAGTTCCGGTTGTGTCCTCGGTATCGGTTGTTAACCCGAGCTTTAAGCCGGCTCTGTATCTTTTGTTGTCACTGATAAGTAAGTCTGCCGCCTTTGCGGCTCTTCCGACAAGAACAGGCAAAACTCCCGTTGCCATAGGGTCAAGTGTGCCTGTATGACCGACTTTTTTTGTCATAAAAAGCTTTCGCACTTTATAAACACAGTCGTGAGATGTAATTCCTGCTGGCTTGTTTATTAAGATAACTCCCGATGGCTCTGACATAGTATAATTCCTTTCCCTTACTGTCAGTCTATATTGTCAAAAGCGTGAGCTTTATCGAGCTCTTTCAGCTCTTTTTCGATTTGGTCAATGAGAAGCTTTTCGGCTTCAAACTCATCTTTTGCATTTATTGTAGCTCCACTTGCACGTTTGTGACCGCCGCCGCCGAATACACCGCAAATTTTCGACACGTCAACTACTCGGTTAGAACGAAGTGAGATTTTAAAAAGCGTTAAGTCCTCGTCATTTTGCTTAATTGACACTCCGATTTCAACACCCTCTATTGAACGGGTGAGGTTTATTATATCATCGATATCCTCTCTTGTCAGATTTTCACTTTTCATCATCTCGTTTGTGAAGTTTATTACGGCAATTCTGTTGTTATCATAAAAATGAAGATTGTTAAGGGCAACCTTATTTGCCATAACCTGCGAAATCGGGTGAGAATCATAGAGCCGTCTTGCGATTTCTGCGTGGTTTATTCCGGTTGAAAGTAACTTTGCTGCTCGGCGATGTGTATGTTCCGTAACACTGTCAAACTTGAAGCTTCCCGTATCCGAGCAAATTGCGGCATATAGTGCCGAAGCTGCCTTTTCTGTAAGGCATATTCCCCGACGTACTTCAAATTCCTCATATATGTCCGCCATAATCTCGCCCATAGCACCGACGTTGCCGACATATGTCTTTTTTGCAAAGGGAGTACCTGATGCGTGATGGTCAAGAGCAAGGTCGGTATCTTTTGCATATTTTTCTTCAAGCTCACCAAGAAGTTTTGAAGCAGAAACGTCAACGGATACTATAAATTCGGGGATAAAATCAGACGGCAAATCCGAGAGGGTTATACTCTCCTTGCCGTATAAAAATTGCAGTCTTTTCGGGATTGTGGAGTCGCTGTTTACAATATATGCTTTTTTGTCGAGAGCAGTCAAAAGCTCCGAAAGTGCAAGGGCGCTTCCGAGCGTGTCTGCATCAGGCCGCATATGCGTTAAAATCAGTACGTTTTGTGCGCCCTCAAGCGCATTGCAGACTTCACTGAATGTTATATTTGAAAGTTCATTAATCATCTGACTCTTCCTCTGTTGAAATATCGGTAATTTCGATTTTTCCAAGAAGCTCATTTATGTGAGCACCATATTCAATAGAATCGTCAGGAACAAACATAAGCTCAGGGGTTATACGGAAATTGAGCATTTCCGCAAGACGTTTCCTGATATATCCCGATGCGCCGACAAGTCCTTTTTTAACTGTACTCTTGTCGCCGCCCATAACCGAAAAATAAACTTTTGCAAACTTGAGGTCGGGTGTTACGTCAGCTGCGGTAATACTAACAAAAGCATCGCTTACACGGGGGTCTTTTACCTCTCTCAAAATTTCGCAAAGAGCCTTTGCGGTTTCTTCGTTAATTCTTCCTCGTCTGTATTTAGCCATAATTGTGTCCGTTCCTTTCCACAAAACCGGTTTAAAAAAATCAAACTTATATATTTATATTCTATCATATTTCGGGTTAAATATAAAGAGCCTTTTGTAAATTTATTTATTTAAAGAGAAAATTTTTGTAAACTGTTGAAATTTCGGTCAATTCGTGATATCATATAAAATGTAATATTATGCGATTTTCAAAAAGAAAGGACACAGAAAATGGTAGAACTTATCAGAAACGGTGTGTATCTCGTAAATGGGAATAAAATTGTCGAGGACAGCGCAAACGCCAAAGAGCAGTTAAAAGCTCTCGGTGTTGAAAACACATCAGCACAAACGGCTAAAAAAGGCACAATTGCCTATGGAATTCTTTCGGCACACAATACCGAAAAGAGTGAAAATGAACTAAGATTAAAATTTGATGCGATGGCATCTCACGATATTACATACGTTGGTATTATTCAAACTGCACGTGCAAGCGGACTTGAAAAATTCCCTGTGCCGTACGTTCTTACAAACTGCCATAACAGCCTTTGCGCTGTAGGCGGCACTATCAACGAAGACGACCACGTTTTTGGCTTGTCGGCTGCCCGTAAATACGGTGGAATATACGTTCCCGCACATATTGCTGTTATCCACTCTTATATGAGAGAAATGATGAGCGGCTGCGGAAAAATGATTCTCGGTTCAGACAGTCATACCCGTTACGGCGCACTCGGCACTATGGCAATCGGTGAGGGCGGTCCTGAGCTTGTAAAGCAGCTTCTTTCCCGTACATATGATATTAAGCGCCCCGAAGTTGTAATGGTATATCTGACAGGAAATGTCAAGAAGGGTGTTGGACCGCAGGACGTTGCTCTTGCAATTATCGGAGCGGTGTTTAAAGATGGATTTGTTAAAAACAAAGTGCTTGAATTTGTTGGTGACGGCATTGAAAATCTGCCTATTGAATTCAGAAACGGCATTGACGTTATGACAACCGAAACCACTTGTCTTTCTTCGGTTTGGGTTACTGATGACGAAACAAAGCGCTATTTTGACCGTCACGGACGTCCCGACGCATACAAAAAACTTGCTCCGTCAAGTGTAGCTTACTATGACGGTGCAGTAGTTGTTGACTTGTCAAAGGTTGAACCTATGATTGCTCTTCCGTTCCATCCAAGCAATACATTTACCGTAAGAACGCTCATAGACAATGCTTCGGACATTTTAAGAGATGTTGAAAAGAGCGTGGCGGAACAGCTTGATAACCCAAATATTTCACTTAAGTTGACGGATAAAATTGCAAAAGAGGGTATCAGAGTTGACCAAGGCGTTATAGCAGGCTGTGCAGGTGGTACATTCGACAATCTGGTTGCTGCTGCGGATATTCTTTCCGGATATTCAACCGGCGACGGTGCATTCAGCTTGTCCGCTTACCCTGCAAGTCAACCTGCATATATTGAGCTTGTAAGAAACGGCTCTGCCGCAAAGCTTATGGAAGCCGGCGTTACACTCAGAACAGCATTCTGCGGTCCTTGCTTCGGTGCGGGAGATGTACCTGCAAACGGCGGACTTTCTATTCGCCACTCTACAAGAAACTTCCCAAATAGAGAGGGCTCAAAGCCAAGCAATAATCAGATTGCCGCAGTAGCACTTATGGACGCACGTTCAATTGCCGCAACTGCAAGAAACGGCGGAATTCTTACTCCTGCTACTGAAATTGACGTTGATTACACAACTCCAGAATATAATTTTGACAATACGGTTTATAATCACAGAGTGTATAACGGATTTGGAAAAGCAGATCCGCAGGAGCAGCTTAAAATTGGCCCGAATATTGCAGACTGGCCTGTAATGTCACCGCTTGCAGATGATATGCTTCTTGGAGTTGCATCTGTAATAACCGATGATGTAACAACAACAGATGAACTTATCCCGTCGGGTGAAACTTCTTCTTACCGTTCAAATCCCCTGAAGCTTTCCGAATTTGCTCTTTCAAGAAAAGATCCGCAGTATGTAGGTCGTGCAAAGGAAATTCAGAAATTTGAAAAGGCCCGTGTTAACGGAGAAGATACAACTAAGGGGGATCTTGCAGACGTATTTGCGAAAATTAAAGAGATTAATCCTGCAATTTGTCCAAAGAACGTTGGTATTGGAAGCGTAGTTTATGCAAACAAGCCGGGTGACGGTTCTGCTCGTGAGCAGGCTGCTTCTTGCCAGAAGGTGCTTGGCGGTGCGGCAAATATTGCCATTGAATATGCAACAAAAAGATACAGAAGCAATCTCATCAACTGGGGTATGTTGCCGTTCCTTTACGACAATGCGGATTTTACAGTCGGCGATTATATTTACGTTCCGAATATTAAATCTGCAATTGAGAACTCTAAATATACCTTTGATGCATATGTAATAAAGGCTGACGGAACTGTAAAGGATATTACTCTCAGAATGGGTGAGCTTACCGATGATGAGCGCACAATTATCCTTTGCGGCTGCCTTATTAATTACTATAAGGCAGGTAACTGATAATATTTAACAGAAAGGCGGCTTCTTGGTAAGTCGGATTTAGAAAATGAAATTTAAGGATATGCCTTACGAGCGAATAGACCTTGAAGACCTTGGTAAAAAGCTTGATGCTCTTGCAAAAAGAGTAGAGAATGCAAAAAATGCCGATGAAGTTATCAAGGCGGTTAAAGAACAGGAAAAATTAAGTATTCACGCACAAACTATGGTTTCTCTTGTTCACGTTCGGAATTCAATTGACACCCGTGACGAATTTTATTGTAAGGAAAAAGAGTTTTACGATACAAATTTGCCTAAATTTGAGGAACACGCACAGAATTTTGCAATGGCGATTTTTAACTCCCCTTTCCGAAAAGAGATTTCAGAGGTTGTGGGCGAGCTTATGTTTGTAAACCTTGAGATGTCACTTAAGACATTCTCCCCCACGGTTATTGACCTTTTGGGACGTGAAAACAAGCTTGTTTCGGATTATCAAAAGCTTATCGCTTCCGCAAAAATTGATTTTGACGGCAAAAAGCTTAATATTTCACAGCTTGGAGCATATAAGGAAAATGCGGACAGAGATGTCCGCCACAGAGCTTATAAGGCGGAGAGTGCTTTCTATATGTCACACGCTAAAGAACTTGACGATATATTTGACGAGCTTGTGAAAATCAGGACTGAAATTGCTCATAAACTTGGCTTCAAGAGCTTTACGGAACTTGCATATATGCGCCGCACACGAAACTGCTATAATCCCGAAATGGTAGCAAACTTTCGCAGACAGGTTGTGCTTGACCTCGTGCCGATAGTAAAGGAGCTTAAAGCACGTCAGGCAGAAAGAATAGGTATTCCCGTAAGCGAAATGCGCATATACGATGACCCCTTTGGCTTTAAGGAGGGAAACCCTAAGCCTTGTGGTACTGCCGAAGATATTATGGCGGCAGGAAAGCGTATGTATGAAGAAATGTCACGGGAAACAGGCGAGTTTATCAATTTTATGTATGATAATGAGCTTCTTGATCTTATTGCAAAAGAGGGGAAAGCTGTTGGCGGGTATTGTACGGAATTCCCAGAATACAAAGCGCCGTTTATTTTCTCAAACTTTAACGGAACAAGCGGAGATGTTGATGTTTTGACACACGAGGCGGGACACGCCTTTGCGGCTTATACTACAAGAGATTTTGAGTTTATGGATATGGCTCAGCCTACTATGGAATCCTGCGAATGTCACTCTATGTCAATGGAATTTTTCGCTTGGAAATGGCTTGACCTTTTCTACGGCGATGATGTCGAAAGGGCAAAGTATATGCACCTTGAAGCAGCTCTTGTTTTTATTCCTTACGGTTGTATGGTTGACCACTTCCAGCATATAGTTTATGATAATCCGGAAATGACACCGGAAGAACGGAACGAGGCTTGGCTGAAGCTTGAAGCTGAATACCGCCCGTATATGAACTTCGGCGATGTTGAATTTTACCGTGATGGAAGGGGTTGGCAGCGTCAGCTTCACATTTACCATTATCCTTTCTACTATATTGATTATTGTCTAGCACAGACAGTATCTCTTGAATTTTGGAGCTTGTCCCGAAAGGATTACCGGAATGCTTGGGAGCGCTACTATAAATTTGTCTGCGAGGGAGGCAAAAAGACTTTTGTTGGCCTCTGTGAAACTGCGGATATTATCGTTCCTTTTGAAGACGGAGCGCTTAAGAGCATATCGGAAACTGCTTTAGAATATTTGAAATGATTCAAAATTCATAAAGACATATATTTTGGAGGGAGATTATGTTTATTGACATTCATGCCCACGCATACCGATTAAAACCTGCGTTTATGCCGAATTTTTGTCAGCCGACGGAGCTTTTGAAAAAATATGATGAGCTTGGAATAGAAAAGGGCGTTCTTCTACCAATCGTAAACCCTGAGGTTTATGAGCCTCAGGCAAACGAGGATATTATAGAAATGGCGGAGATGTATCCCGATAGATTTATCCCCTTTTGCAATATCGACCCGAGAATAGTATCAAATGATCCGAAATCGCCTATTGACTATCTTTTGGAGCGTTACAAGAACCGTGGCTGCAGGGGTATTGGCGAAGTTATGCCTAAAATGGATTTCCTTGATCCTATGCTTCAGAATTTATTTGAATCAGCAGAAAGAGTCGGACTTCCCGTGACATTTGATGCACAGCCCTCAAAAACACAGGGCTTCGGCCTTTACGATGATCCCGGACTTCCCGGACTTGAAACAACTCTTATGCGTTTCCCAAATCTGATTATATTCGGTCACGGCCCAATGTTCTGGTCGGAGATAGGCAAGCTCGATACGCTTGGCGCAAGGGGATTTGTACAGTATATTAAAGACGACAAGGTTTTCACAGCAGGCTATGTGCCCACAGGGCCTATCAAGGAAGAAGGAACTGTACCGAAGCTGTTCAGACGTTACCCAAATTTGCTTGGAGATCTTTCGGATTTTACAGCGGCAAATGCAATTTCCCGAGATCCTGACTACGCCTCGGCATTCCTGACTGAGTTCCAGGACAGACTTTTCTTTGGTACAGACATAATAAGTCCAAAAATGGAAGTGCCGCAGGTTGATATTCTCCTTGATTACAGAAAGAAAGGTGTAATCAGCGAGGAGGTATTCCAAAAAATTGCAAGAGAAAATGCCATTAAATTCTTTGGCCTTGAATAAAATCAAATTAAAGCCGACGTTTAAATGTCGGCTTTTTATTTTTCTAGGATAATGCTGCATATTGACATTATCTTTAATTTATGCTACAATAAAATGATACGATAATGTAAAATGGGGGGAAGATTATGAGCGATAAACCGAAAAATCTATCGGATATAGACAATTTTTGGGATCTTAATAGTTTGCTCCCTCAAAAAAGGCCTATTGCTGTGCCTTCACGCTATGTAAATACAGAAGCTGTGGAGGTGATTGCAAAGAGTGATTCAGATAGAGGCGCAGGATCTATACCAATTCCGGAAAGAAGCGAACAAAGGCGTATTCTTGACCCTTATCTCATTTATACCCCCAAAAACAAATATATAAGCAGAGTTGAAATATCAAAATGGGATTCAAGGTATAATTTTTATGAAAATTTCCGCGATGATGCAAAACGGCTTTGGTCAAAGAACGGTGAAAAATGTGATAGAATCCCCTTCTTTTCCTACGTTCCGCAGTACAGTCAGCTTAAATATCCGCAGCTTAAATGGTATCTTTGGTGGCGTACGAACGTAAGGCACGGAGAATTTGAGGCAACAGATTTTTGCTATGTTTTACTTTATATTTACGAAATACTTAACTGCCCTGAGTTGATTTGCGCAAAAGAGGGGTTGAGGCTGCTTTCTGATATTTGGATAAACTACAGAGAAGCACACCCAAGGCTTGATGCATATTTGTCCGAATGGATTTGTGACTATTGCCTTATAAATCAGCTTGAGTTTCCGACTGAGCTTTTTTATAAACTTCCGGCAAAAGCATTTGAGGGAGCGGCTATTCGTGAATTCTACTATACTGCGGGCGAAAACAGGGATGAGATTATCGGTATGTTATACAGCGCATCTGATTATGATTACAGAAAATCCAGATATGCGGTTGGCGCAAATGCAGAGCTGTTTAAAAAGCATATTGAAAATGCATTTGTTCAGGTTTATCAAGAGGTTTTTGCAAATACAAATAAAAAATTGCAGGCGGTGAACCCCACATACAATATGTCCTGCAATACGTATGAAAATACCGCACGGGAGTATAGACTTGAAAGAAGCGCATACGAGGGAGCTCTGTGTGCATACGATATTAAGCGGACGATTGCCGTTGAATATATATCATATATGCGCTCTCCGAGGTTTAAATTTTTAGTTACGGATATTGTAAAATACAGTGAAAACCGTATCAGAATAGCAATCGGAGTCAGGGCAAGACTTAAGGTTGTCGCTCTCGACGAAGCTGTGAGGGTACCTATTGACAGATATTTTGATGAACATTTGCCCATTCCGAAAAAGCGCAGGGCTGTTTCAGAGGCAGAAGAGCGTGAGAGAATAGAATATGAAAAGCTTTATGAGCCTGCAACAACAGAGTTCAACCTTGACAGAGCTATTCAAATTGAAGAAAAATCCTGGGGGACAACTGAGGTGCTGGTGTCTGCCTTTGATGGCTATGGGGATTTTATATCTGAAACGCCAAAGGCTTTGCCGCTCAAAGTTCCCGAAAAGACTGAAGCTCCAATAGACGCCGACGAATTTTGCCTGTTTGTCAGCGCCCTTGGCGACTTGGAAAAAGAGGCGCTTTCGGGACTTTTGCTTGGCGATGAAAAGGCGGTTGAATTTGCGGCGAAAAAAAGCGGAACACTTACAGATGCATTTGCTGACAGGATTAATGAAGCTGCTTTTGATATTATTGGCGACGGTGTTATAGAGATGACAGAAAAGGGCTATCATATTATAAATGAATACAGGGGAGATTTGTCGAAATGGCTGAAATAAATGAAAACGCAAGAAAAATACCGAGGCGAATTTTATCAAGTTTGCTTTCATCTATATCTGCAGGTGTTGTTCCGAGAATGGGCGCACCCTATATTGCAATTGGACGAGGCGAAGAAATCGAAGCACTTTTGGGCGACCTTGAAACTGTTTCGGAGGGCGGCGGCTCTATGCGCTTTATTATAGGCAAATACGGCAGCGGAAAGAGCTTTTTAATTCAGCTTGTCAGAGGCTTTTGTCTTGAGAGAGGTTTTATCTGCGCTGATGCGGATTTATCGCCTGAACGGAGAATTTGCGGCGCTAAAGGGGTGGGAATTGCCACCTATAAGGAGCTTATGAAGAACCTTTCGTCCAAGGCTTCTCTTGACGGCGGTGCACTTGGCGGTATAATTGCAAAATGGCTGTCAGAACTTCAAAGTGAGGTCGCAAGTACAGGAGTTTTGCCCGGCAGTGAGGAATTTTACGGGCTTATGAATTCAAAAATATATGCTATTACAAGAGAGCTTGAAGCGGAAGTCGGCGGTTTTGATTTTGCATCGGTGCTTGTAAGTTATTATAATGCCTACATTGAAGAAAATGAAGAACAAAAATCCGCTTGTATTCGTTGGCTTCGTGGAGAATACACCACTAAAACCGAGGCAAAGGGCGCAATGGGACGCCATATAGGCGGTATAATTGACGATGATAATTGGTATGAGTATATTAAGCTTTGGGCTGTATTCTTCAGGAAAATCGGTTACAGAGGTTTTGTGGTTTTTATAGACGAATGTGTTAACCTCTACAAAATTTCCAACCGCATATCAAGAGAAAATAATTATGAAAAAATACTGTCTATGTTTAATGATACTCTCCAAGGTAAAGCACAGGGACTTGCCCTTATATTTGGAGGAACTCCCCAATTCCTTGAAGACAGCCGGCGCGGGCTTTTCAGCTATGAAGCACTTAAGAGCCGTCTTTCCGACGGAAAATTTCAAAAAGAGGGATACAAAAACTTAATCGGACCGGTTATCAGATTAAGACGTTTGTCAGATGAGGAGCTTTTTGCCCTTGTATCAAGAATAACATTGCTTCACGGGCAGAATTACAATTGGACACCGAGGGTTACAAACGAGGATATGGCAAACTTTTTGAAAATTTGCCTTGAAAGAGCGGGAGCAGATTCACTTATAACTCCACGAGAAATAATAAGGGATTATATGACGGTTCTTAATATTTTATATCAAAATCCCGAAACGGATTTTGCGGCAATAGTTAAAAGCCCTGTTGTAAGTTTATCTCACGGTGATAATGACGACGATAAGATTATAGAAACGAAGGAAGAAGCTAAAAACGCTTTTGGTATCAGCTTTGAGGATATTGAAATATAACTAAAAAGGGGTACATTATGACGGATAAGGATATTTTTTATAGGTTTTCTCCTTTTATTCAGGAATATATCTATAATAACGGCTGGCAGGAGCTAAGGGAAGTACAAGCCTTAGCTGCTAAGGTTATTTTTGAGTCAGATGACAACCTACTTTTGACTTCCGGAACGGCATCGGGAAAAACCGAGGCGGCGTTTTTTCCTATTATTTCAGAACTTTACGAGAATATGCCGAGCAGTATAGGAGTTTTGTATATAGCCCCTCTTAAGAGCCTTATAAATGACCAATTTTCAAGACTTGATGAGATTCTTGACCTTTCGGGAATACCTGTGTTCCATTGGCACGGCGATGTTGCAGCGTCACACAAAAATAAGCTTCTTAAAAATCCTTCCGGTATACTTCAGATTACACCTGAATCGCTTGAGAGTATGCTTATGAATCGCTCTAACGATATTGTAAGGCTTTTCGGGGATTTGCGGTATGTTGTCATAGATGAGATACATACAATGACAGGTACGGACAGAGGAAATCAAATTATCTGTCAGCTTGTACGTATTGCAAGACTTATCGGTCACGAACCGAGGCGCATCGGACTTTCGGCAACTGTTGGTGACAGAGAGATTGCAGCTCAGTTTTTAGGAGGAGGTACAAACAGACAGACGGTTGCTCCAGAAACTTCTGAGGGGGTTGTCAAATGGAAGCTTGGGATAGAGCATTTTTACCTTGATGGTGGACAAGCAGAAGACATATGTTTACCCCCCAAAAATGCTTCTTTGCCTTATAAAACAGAAATTGATCCGAGATATGAATATATCTATGAATGTGTAAAAAACAAAAAAGCCATTATTTTCTCAAATTCCCGTGAGGAAACAGAGTATGTAACGGCTACTATGCGCCAAATTGCCGAAAACAGAGGCGATGAGGACAGATTTTTAATACATCACGGCAACCTTTCCGCATCTATCAGAGAGGAAACTGAGCTGAAGATGAAAGATGACGAGCACAAAGAGGTTGCTTGTGCTACTGTAACAATGGAGCTTGGTATTGATATCGGACGGCTTGAAAGGGTTATACAAAACGATGCACCAAACTCGGTGTCAGGTTTTTTGCAGAGGCTTGGTAGGTCGGGAAGACGTGGCGCTCCGCCCGAAATGATGATGGTGTTCGGCGAGGAAAATCCTATTCCGAATACACCGCTTCCAGAGCTTATACCCTGGGGACTTTTACGGGCGATCGCTATAGTGCAGCTTTATCTTGAAGAAAAATTTATAGAGCCGCCATTTACCAAAAAGCTACCATACAGCCTTGCTTTTCAGCAAACTCTGAGTATTCTTGCATCATCCGGAGAGCTTATGCCAAAGGTACTTGCCGAGAGGGTTTTGAGTTTGCCGCCTTTTTTGCATATTCCAAAAGAGGATTACAAGGCTATGCTTGTAAGTATGCTAAAAAATGAATTTCTTGAGCTTACCGAGGACGGCGGAATTATTATCGGTCTTCGTGGCGAGAAGCTTATAAACAGCTTTAAATTTTATGCTGTTTTCAAGGACAGTGAGGACTATACAGTCCGGTGTGAGTCGGACGAAATCGGCACTATAACCGCACCGCTGCCTATTGGTGACCGTTTTGCCCTTGCAGGCAGAGTGTGGGAAGTTTCAGAGCTTGACATTCCAAGGCATCTTATTTATGTTAAATCCGTAAAGGGTAAGATGGAAGTATCTTGGCCAGGCGATTTTGGTGAAATTCACACACGTATTCTTGAGCGTATGCGGGATATTCTCTCTGAGGATACTGTTTATCCCTACCTCAAGCCCAATGCAAAAAACAGGATTCAAGCTACTCGTGCACTTGCTAAAAGCACGGGAATTGCCGGTCATTCTCTTGTGTGCCTTGGCGGGTATACATGGTGCTTGTTCCCTTGGCTTGGCACACGGTCATTCCGCACCATGCGTAAGTTTATTTTAAGTAATGCTCACCGATTCGGAATTTCGGGTATGGAATTTGAAGGCTGTTATTATATGACATTTAAAATGGAATATGCAAATGGGAAAGAGCTTATATCTGCTCTTTGCGATATTGTACGGCGTGAGGGAGTGGACTGCACTCGTCTTGTTGGGAAAAGTGAAGCTCCTGCATTTGAAAAATATGACGATTATCTTCCCTCGGAGCTTTTACGGCGGCAGTATTATACAGACAAGCTTCGCCCCGATGAAGTTGAAAAGCGGCTTTTTGATATATTAAACGAATTCAAAGATTAATCCCCTCTTTTTTTCTCTCTGGCGGCTATATCGAAAAGTAGCGCACCGCCTACGATAAGTAAAAGGGACATTGCAAAATGCTCCATCATATAGCTGAATTGAAGGCTCAGCCTGGCGGCGTCGTATTCTCTGAGTCCCGCTCTGTAGGCTACTATGTATATTAACATTATTGTTACTGCTGCAAGTCCCCATTTCAGAATTTTTAGTGAAACGGGCGACAGCTTGTTTATTTTATTCTTTTTCATCTTTATTCTCCTGACCTTTTTTCTATAATAATTATACCATAACCTATCTGATTTTTCATCAATCGCTTTTTGGTAAATAGGGAGATTGTTGGAAGAAACGCTTTATGAAAGGGTGACTTTTAAGTTGAATAATTCCAGGCTTGGTATGTCAAGTGCATGTTTTTATCCGGATGAAACGCTTGAGGCTGTTAAGCACTGTATAGATCTTGGGTTTGAAAACATCGAAATATTTATAAATACGTTCTCAGAACTTGAAAAACCGTATCTTGATAAAATTTCAAGGTGCTGTTTAGAATCGGGAACCCGTGTTGTAGCAATTCACCCTTTTACATCGGGTTTTGAGTACTTATTTTTCTTTTCGGCATATAAAAAAAGAGCAAAAGAGTCGGCGGAGTTGTATAGAAAGTATTTTCACGCTGCTGCATACCTTGGGGCAGATTACAGTATTTTGCACGGCGATGCTCTTAAAGCTCCCTTTTTCGGACTTGATAATTACTGCGAAGTGTTGGAAATGCTTTCGCAAACAGCTAAGGAGGAGGGGGTTATGTTGATTCACGAGAACGTATCTACTGCCAGAGCAGGCAATCCTGAATTTATGAAAGCTCTTCGTGAAAAAATCGGTAAGGGAAAGCTTAAATATGCTTTTGACATAAAGCAGGCTGCAAGAGGCGGATATTCTCCTTTTGATATGCTTGAGGCGATGGGTGATGATATTGTTCACGTTCATATTAATGATTGGCTTGACGGGGAATGTAAACTTGCATATGCCGGAGGACTTGACCTTGACGGTATTATTTCAAGACTTGAGGGCGGCGGATATTCGGGCAAGTATATTGTGGAAGTTTACAAAAAGAATTTTTCAAGGGACGATGAAATTTCTGTTTGCAAGAAAAAAATTGAAGAAAAACTTTTGAAGATTAAGGCAAATTTTATACAAAAAGAAACGCAAAATATCAGCAATATTACCAATTGACTTTTGGATACAAATGATATATAATAAAATATGCTACAATACTATATGTAGTGTTGTGTAATAAAATAAACCACTATATTTTGTGGTTTTGGATATTTTTGGCAGACAGCAGATTTGCCCGAAACTGTAAGACTGCCGGTATTTTATTTATAGACAGCTATGATGCTATACGGAGGAATAGTATGATTACAAAAATCATTAAGAGAGATGGCAGAGAAGTGCCATTTAACATTGAAAAAATTGCGGGAGCAATATATAAGGCTGCACAGGCTTTGGGTGGCCACGATTACGGCACAGCTATGGATCTTGCCTGCAACGTTGCAAGTGAGCTTGAAGCTCAGTGCGGTGTTGGCGGCATACCAACCGTTGAACAGATTCAGGATACTGTGGAAAAGGTGCTTGTAAACAGCGGACACGCACGTACGGCAAAGGAATATATTCTTTACCGTGCTGAGCGTACACGTATTCGTGAAATGAATACTAAGCTTATGAAGATTTACGAAGACCTTACCTTTAAAGCAGCTAAGGACTCGGATATCAAACGTGAGAATGCCAACATCAACGGCGATACTGCTATGGGTACAATGCTCAAGTACGGCTCTGAGGGCGCAAAGCAGTTCTACGAAATGTATATTCTTGACCCTGTACATTCCAAAGCTCACAATGAGGGCGATATCCATATTCACGATATGGACTTTTTAACACTTACAACCACCTGCTGTCAGATTGATATTATCAAGCTTTTTGAGAATGGATTTTCTACAGGACACGGATTCCTTCGCACACCGAAAGATATAGCAAGTTATTCAGCTCTTGCTTGTATTGCTATTCAGTCAAATCAAAACGACCAACACGGCGGACAGAGTATTCCAAACTTCGAATACGGTATGGCTCCCGGTGTTAAGAAAACATATTGTAAGCTATATAAGAAAAATCTTGCCAAATCACTTGAACTTATCGCAGGAGTTGAAAATTCCGATGCGGTGGCTGAGGAAATTATATCAAAGCTTTCAAACACCCCCACACTTGCGAATGAGAACGGATTTGTAACAGAAATCAAGAGTGCTCTTACAGCTGCATATGGCAGTGAAAATACGGAAAAAATACTTAGCTTTACACGCAAATATGCTTTATCTGAAACCGAAAGGGCAACATATCAGGCAATGGAAGCCCTCATTCACAATCTCAATACTATGCATTCCCGTGCAGGAGCGCAGATCCCATTTAGTTCTCTTAACTATGGACTTGATACATCTGCAGAGGGAAGACTTGTAATCAAGTCGATTCTTCTCGCCACTGATTCTGGCCTTGGAAACGGTGAAACACCTATATTCCCAATTCAGATATTTAAGGTAAAAGACGGTATTAACTATAATCCGGGTGATCCTAACTATGACCTCTTTAAGCTTGCTTGTAAAGTATCAGCTAAGCGGCTTTTCCCCAACTTCTCGTTTATAGATGCACCGTATAATCTCCGCTACTATCAGCCCGGCAAACCCGAAACTGAAGTTGCATATATGGGTTGCCGTACAAGAGTTGTTGCAAATACATATGATCCTGACCGTGAAATTGTAAACGGCAGAGGAAACTTGAGCTTTACTTCCATAAATCTTCCAAGACTTGCAATTAATGCACAGGGAAATATAGATAAATTCTTTGAAGATCTTGACAGAAAGATTACTATTGTAATTGATCAGCTTCTTGACCGATTCAAGATTCAGAGTGAAAAAACTGTAAGAAACTATCCTTTCCTTATGGGACAGGGTATTTGGATTGATTCAGACAAGCTTAAGATAGACGATAAGGTTGGAGAAGTATTAAAGCACGGTACGCTTACTGTTGGATTTATAGGACTTGCAGAATGTTTAAAGGCTCTTATCGGCAAGCACCACGGTGAGTCTAAAGATGCTCAAAATCTTGGACTTGAAATTATCGGCTATATGCGTAAGCGCACAGATGAAGCCAGCAAAAAATACGGTCTTAACTTCTCGGTAATCGGTACTCCTGCAGAGGGATTATCAGGAAGATTTGTACGTATAGATAAGAAAAAGTATGGTATTATTAAGGGCGTTACCGACAGAGATTACTATACAAACTCATTCCATATTCCAGTATATTTCAACATTTCCGCACCGGAAAAGATTAAGCTTGAAGCTCCTTATCACGAGTTAACAAATGGCGGTCATATCACATATGTAGAGCTTGACGGCAATCCTTCCGAAAACCTTGATGCATTTGAAGCGGTTATCCGTTGTATGAAGGAAGCGGGAATAGGATACGGTTCAATTAACCACCCTGTTGACCGTGACCCTGTATGCGGATACACAGGAATTATCGATAACGAATGCCCGTGCTGCCATCGTACCGAAGATGACGGAAAAGGTAAGTTTGAGCGTATTCGTAGAATTACCGGTTACCTTGTTGGTACGCTTGATAGCTTTAATAACGCTAAACGTGCAGAGGTTGATGACAGAGTTAAACACTCGGTTAGAGAATCTGACGGAGATCTTTTTGAGTAAAATTGATTTAGAGCGCAGCAGAAATGCTGCGCTCTATGTTTTTTTGAAAAGGGGGTTGACAAATTCCCTTGTTTGTGGTATAATGTCTATGCTGAAAATAAGGCCTGTTGGTCAAGCGGCTAAGACGCCGCCCTCTCAAGGCGGAATCATGGGTTCGATTCCCGTACGGGTCACCACAAAAGAAAAGTACCATCGTCAGATGGTGCTTTTTCTTTTGCCGATGTGTAGGTGGAACTAACCCTGCGAATTGCGGGTGAAATGGGTAACCAAGCGCCATATCGCCGAACAAAGCAACGTTCCATAGGGACGCTATTTTGTTTTTCTAAACTTCTACATTTAAACAAGAGCAGACCGCTCTACATTGTATTGTTGAATACAATATTGGCATAATATACTTTTCAAAGGAAAAGCAAGAAAAAGGGTTATCGCATTTCCGCCATAACCCTTCTAATCAATAAAACGAGTTGTTAAAAAAGGTTATTCAATTTCAATACTAAACCGACAATCATTCCAACAACAGAAACAACAATTAAAGCAATCAAAAAAGCCTTTACTTCGTCAACATTTGCATTAAGATTGTTTTTTATATAGTAATGTACAAATTGATGACAACCTCAATTACCCTTTTCTCATTTGATTTAAAAAAAGCATAATAGCAATCAAAATAGCGGCAATTGCATAGCAGATTACCCATAAAAAATGAGGTAATATAACTTCAAAATCCCCTCTGATAATTGCCTTTTCAAGCTGAACGGCGTGATAAAAAGGCAGCATATCCGCAATTTTTTTGAAAACGCCGCCTACAAGCTCAAGATCAAACCAGATTCCTGAAAGCCAAGCTGTAAGGTTGGTAAGAAGCGCACCGCATATTCCCCCTGCTTGTTTTTGGCTGAGAATACTTCCAAACAAAAGCCCAAGGGCAATGAAAAAAAGCGAAATCGGAATGATAAATAAGATGGCGTACAAAATATTAATCGTTATCTTCATACCCAAAATAAAACCGATTATATAACAGAACATACTTTGTGCGATTGCTATTGGAAGTATTGGCAGGGTATACCCAAGAATAAAATCCAAAGCTTTCATTGGCGAGGCATACAGCCTCATAAGAAACGCACTTTCTCTGTCTTTTGCAATTAAGGTTGCCGAAAAAAGCGTCATAAATGAAAGCCCAAATATTGTCATACCCGGCACAAGACTATTAATTTCAAACAGGCTGACGGGGATATTTGCTTGAATAGCAGAGAGGAGCAAAATAAGCACACCCGGGAATCCAAGCCCGAAAAATAGAGTTAAAGGATCACGCAATATTTCTTTAAACGTTCTTTTGGAAAAGGCTAATATTTTCATTTTTATGATTACAGCTTTCAGGAACGAAAGCTTCCTTTCTGGGTAATTAGAGCTGATTTACTGAGCTTAGTCTTAACTATTGAAAACACACTCAAATATCAGCTCCTTTTATAATTGATATAAATGCATCTTCAAATTTTTCTTTTCCGGATTGATTTTTCAGCTCATCTGCTGTTCCGAGAGCAATTAAGCTTCCGTTTTTCATAATTCCGATGCGGTCTGACAGAGCTTCGGTTTCCTCAAGGTAATGGGTGGTTAAAATAATGGTCGCTTTTCCCTTCATAGAGAGTATGGTATTCCACAGTTCACTCCGGGCAATTACATCAAGTCCAAGTGTCGGTTCGTCAAGAAACAGGATTTTCGGCTCTCCGACAAGTGCCATAGCTATACTTAGCCGTCTTTGCCAACCGCCAGACAGCTTCCCGGCTTTTTTATTTAATATTGTTGATAAATCAAACTCTTTTACTAAATAGTTGATTTTTTCTGCTGCTTTTTTGCTGTCAAAACCGTATACACCGCACATAAGCTCAAGGTTTTCAAGAACGGTAAGCCCAGGTGCAACGGCAGTTTCCTGAGGGGAAATGCCTATAATTCTTTTAACATCTTTTGGTTCAGTTACAATGCTTTTGTTAAGTAAAAACGCATCTCCGTCGGTAGATTTAACAAGGCACGAAAGCATTTTTATTAAAGTGGTTTTTCCTGCACCGTTTACTCCGAGTAAGGAAAACAACTCTCCGTCGGCTATTTCAAGATTCAATTTATCTACAGCCGTGATATCCTTGTATTTTTTGGTGAGATTAGTAATTCTTATGGCTGACATTATTCTTTATCCTCGTCATTTTCAAAAACTTTTTTCGAAAACATATCAAACATTTTTCTTGGCGGAATGGCAAGCCCACGGTCTTCATCTCCCAAAAGTATTAAAGTGTCGCCCGGGTTGATATTAAAAACCTCACGGGCTTGTTTTGGAATAACGATTTGTCCTTTTTCTCCGACTGTTACTGACCAAGCGTACTTGCCTTTAGGAAAACTCATAATATTATCTCCTTTGGTATGAAAAGTATGATTTGTATAACTAATTATACCACGGAACATATAACTTGTCAAGTTTTTACGCAAATAAATAACGCCGCATTATATAGCGGCGTTGCTTTATATATTATATTGCTGTTATATTGCGAATAAGTTTATAAAAACACACAAATTACTTTTTCTCAACCCAATCTGTCAGACGGTTCAGATTGTTTTTGCTGCCCGAAACAAATAGAATATCTCCCTCTTTAAAGGTGTAATCAGGTTGGATTGTGTCAATAAGTGTTCTGCCATTTTCAACAGCTATGATGTTAACCCCGTATTCACGTCTTAAATTAATTTCAAGTACGGTTTTTCCGATAATCTTTTTTGGGATTATAAGCTTTGAAATATTTAACTTCTCACTTAGTTGTACATAATCAAGCATTTTTGAAGTTTCAAGGCGGTGAGCTAAACGTATTGCCATATCACGCTCCGGATAAACTACCTCAGCGCCAAGCTTTTCAAGTATTTCACCGTGTTCGACACTTGCGGATTTTGATATAACGTGAGGTATCCCGAGGCTTACGAGATTTAAGGTAGTCAAAATTGAAGTATCCATATGTTCTCCGATGCAGACAACCGCAACATCGCAGTTTTGAATACCTGTTTCCATAAGTGTTTTTTTATCAAGACCTTTTACAACAAAGGCATTTTCGGTGTAATCTCTTATTTCACGTATTTTTTCTTCATCTCTGTCAATTACCATAAAATCAGCGCCGGACTGTGCAAGTTCCATAGCAAGTGCATATCCGAATCTGCCAAGTCCTATAATACCGTAGGTGTCCTGATGTTTTTTGCTTTTTTTACTCATTGTTATAACCTTTCATATAAGTGACATAAAAATTATTATAAATATCAACCTATAGCTATATTTCCTTCGGGATAGCTTACACGGTCGCCTTTGGTAAAATACCATAAGGTTGCAATTGTGAGCGGACCCAGCCTTCCGATAAACATTATCAGAATAGATAGTAACTTGCCTGCAAAGCCTAGTGATGACGTAATTCCTGTAGAAAGTCCCACAGTACCAAGTGCGCTGGTTATTTCAAATATTGCATCTAACGGGGCAATGTCGGGCTCAAGTATTAATAATAAATAACTGCAGCAAAGTACAAGACTAAGTCCGATAAGTGTAATAATAGCCGCCTTTTTAAAAGCTTCGTGAGGCAAAGAATATTTGAAGGCTTTTTCGGATTTATTTGTAGCGGCGGATTTTATACCTTGTATTAAAACAAAAAATGTGCTTGTTTTGATACCGCCGCCGGTTGAACCGGGGGAAGCGCCGATAAACATTAAAACTATTATAACAATTAGTCCCGCACTTGAAAATTCTCCGATAGGATATGAGGAAAATCCGGCTGTTCTTGTTGATGTGGAGATAAAAAATGCGCCAAGCCAGCTTATGTCTTCCGTAAGCTTTATGAGGAGTGTTCCCGCAACCGTAAGTGCGGCGCTGACGGAAAGCACAACCTTTGAGTGCATAGAGAGCTTTTTCCACCCAAAACGCTTGGATATAACCTCTCGTATAACCAGAAAACCTATTCCGCCGAAGAAAATAAGAGCGCAAGTGACCAGGTTCAAAAGAACATTATTCTGATAGGGTATCATATTTTCCATATTTCCGAAAATATCAAACCCCGAATTATTAAAAGCAGCTATAGAATGGAAAAGGCTGATTCCGATTGCTTTTGTTAGCGGATACTTCTGTACAAATACTATAAAGCTGAGAAGGGCACCTATAAATTCAAATATCAGCGTAGTTAAAAAAACACTTTTTAGAAATTGTACTGTGCCTTTTCCCGAGTTTAAATTCATTGCTTCTTTTACAAGCAAATGGCTTTTAAGGTCAAACTTTTTGCCCATAGCAAGAATAATTCCTGCACCAACGGAAGTTACTCCAAGACCGCCTATTTGTATAAGCAAAGCAAGGAAAAACTGACCGAGAGGAGTAAATGTATCTCCTGTATCTACGGCAATAAGTCCCGTTACGCATACGGCGCTTGTTGAGGTATAAAGTGCATCAATATAATTGACAGTGACACCCTCACGAATGCTGCAGGGCAGACTCAGAAGGATAGAGCCTATTAAAATCAAAAGTGCAAAACCGAGAGCGATAATCCGCCCGGGAGATAGTTTTTTTAAAAGTTTACTCATTTTTTATCTTTCTTTTGTTTTTTTTAGATATGGTATTTCTGTTTTTAGATTCCCCATACTAGCCAAATGTAAACATATCCTGCCAGTACTGCAGAGAGTGTAAAGGGAACACCGATGCGAAGAAAATCGCTGAACTTAACTGTTTTACCGCTTTTGCGAAGAATACCGATAGCGGAAATATTGGCAGAGGCTCCGAAAGTCTTGCGGGCATTTTACTGTTAATAAAGAGTGTTACAATGCCCACTGTACCGGTTATCATTAAAAGGACGTTATAATCAACAGCCAAAATGGCGTCTGAAATTGAATAATTATAAACGCCGAAAAGTCCGAGAATTACAAAAAGCGCCGCCCCTGAAAGAGCTATAATAGGGCGATATTTTTGCAGCGAGAGCATAAGTATATACATAAGTATATATAATTATAAAAATAGATAATGCGAGTACCATATTTCAATCTTCGTGTAGAAAATTACAAAAAATATTATAGATAAACATTTATTTAAAAAGATTATTACTGCAGGAAAATTCAGTGATTTGCTCGATTGTAAGGTGGAGTTCATTTACAAGAGGAGTATCTGCGGCTTTATAGTAAACTTCTTTTCCATCTCGGCGAGAGGTTATAAGACCGCCTGATTTAAGCTTGTTAAGGTGGTGTGATACAGCGGGACAACTCATATCCATAAGTGAAGATATGTTTATAACACATTCTTCCATATGGCAGAGCAGCCAAAAAATACGAACACGGTTTGTATCGCCAAGCTGTTTCATTATCTCAGAGATTTTTTCAAAATCTGTTATATTATCGAGCTGAAGCTTCAAATCTTCTGCTTTCATTTCGTTTCCGTGTTTATGTGGCAAACTCATAAAATCCCCCCTATCTTACACAAATATTCTACCACAATAATACTTTTTTTGCAATAGTTTTTATAAAACTATTGACAAACAAATAAGAATATAGTATAATACAATTAAACGATTAAGCAAACGCTTAATTGTTGCATTGTTAGTTTTAAAAAAGGAGATTGGCGTGAAAAAAACCTATAATATCGAAGTTGACTGTGCAAATTGTGCACTTCTTATGGAAGAAGCCGCAAACAAACTTGATGGAGTGGTTTCTGTGGCTGTCAGCTTTATGACACTAAAAATGACAGTGGATTTCAAGGACGGTGTTGAAGAAAAAAACGTGATGAAGCAGGTTTTAAAAGCTTGTCGTAAAATTGAGCCTGACTGCGAGATTTATTTTTGATTTCGGAGGGTAACGTGACAAAAAAGCAGAAAAAAACAGCTTTACGAATTACAGTATCGTCGGTGCTGTTTGTATTATCATTACTTACCGGAAATATATTTGATGGAATTATAACGACGGTAATATCTTGGGTACTTTGCCTTTTTGCATATGCTTTGATAGGATATGATATTTTATATAAAGCGGTACGGGGTATATTAAATAAGCGGGTTTTTGACGAAAACTTTCTTATGGCGGCGGCTACTTTAGGCTGTATTTGTCTTGCGATATATGATGGCAGTTTTGACTTTTCTGAAGCGGTTGCTGTTATGCTTTTCTATCAGGTTGGTGAACTTTTTCAGAGTTTAGCTGTGGGGAAAAGCAGAAAAAGTATAGGAGCGCTTATGGATATACGTCCGGATTTTGCTTATATAGAAGGTGAAACCGGCAGAGTCAGAGTGTCGCCCGAGGAGGTGCAAATCGGCAGTATAATCATAGTAAATGCAGGAGAGAAAATTGCCATTGACGGAATGGTTCTTGACGGATCTGCTACTGTTGATATGCGTTCACTTACTGGAGAAAGCTTACCAAAAGAGGTAACTGTCGGTGACAGTGTTGTAAGCGGTGCAATTAATCTTGACGGGGTTTTAAAAATCAAAACCGTCAAGACTTTTTCGGAGTCTACAGTATCAAAAATTCTGCTTCTTGTAGAAGCTTCAAGCTTAAAAAAGTCTAAATCGGAGAAATTTATCTCTAAATTTGCAAGGATATATACACCGATAGTATGTATTCTGGCGCTTTTTATCGGGCTTTTTATACCGACTGTAAGCCTTCTCTTGCGGGGAAGTGCAGATTACGGAGCTTTTGTTTACAGGGCGCTTACCTTTCTTGTAATCAGCTGCCCCTGTGCTCTTGTAATAAGTATTCCTTTAAGTTTTTTTGCCAGTATCGGCGGTGCAGGCAGAGAGGGAATACTTATAAAAGGGTCAAATTATATTGAAACACTTTCAAAGATTAAAGCTGTAGTTTTTGATAAAACCGGGACACTTACCGAGGGAGTCTTTGAGGTTAGCGGTATACACCCTATCAACATTAGCCCGGAGCAATTATTAGAATATGCTGCTTATGCGGAATATTACTCTCCTCACCCAATAAGTAAAAGTATAGTTAAAGCTTACGGAAAACCGATTTGTGAATCGGACATCAGTGAATTCCGGGAGAAAACGGGTAAGGGAGTGTTCGCTTTATTTAACGGCGAACAAGTTTCTGCCGGTAATTCTAAGCTTATGATGGAGCTTGGTATTTCGTCAGATGTTTTGGCGGATACTGGTATAACCAGCGTACATATAGCACTTGGGGAAAAATACGCCGGTTTTATAGAAATATCCGATAGAATAAAACCGGCGTCAAGAGCCGCAATTGATGAATTAAAGAAAAATGCTGTTGTACCGTATATGCTTACAGGCGACAATAAAAATACAGCAAAGGCGGTTGCCGCCGACCTTTTTATAGAAAAATACAAGAGTGAGCTTTTGCCTGACCAAAAGGTTAAGGAACTCGAAGAGATTATGTCAAGGCAGAGAAAAAATGAAAAGACTGCATTTGTAGGCGACGGCATAAACGATGCACCTGTTTTAATGCGTGCTGACGTTGGAATTGCTATGGGGGGACTTGGCTCCGATGCGGCAATTGAAGCTGCCGACATAGTTTTAATGGACGATAATCCAAAAAAAATAGCTGATGTAATAAGAATATCCAAAAAATGTATAGCTATAGTATATGAGAATATAATTTTTGCTATAGGCGTAAAGATTATTTGCTTGTTTCTTGGGGCTGTCGGAGCAGTTGATATGTGGCTTGCTGTATTTGCTGACGTTGGGGTAATGGTTATTGCTGTTTTGAACTCTATTCGGGCTATGTGGACTAAAAAAAGATAATATATAAGCATATGTTAGCTTCTGATAATTGCTGTATTTAATAAAATTATAAAATATTTTATGAAATTTTTAAAAACCTCTTGATATTTTATTTTATTTGTGGTATGATATAGGGAGAAATGTAGTTTGTTAGATTCCAAGCTCGGCTGCCTCAGGCATTACGCTAACAGTCAAGGCTTGACGCAGACGATTTTGAAGGAGGTGAACAGTTTGCCTAACATTAAATCCGCTAAAAAGCGTGTTAAGGTTATTGAAAGCAAGACCGCACAGAATAAGATGCTTAAAACAGCACTCAAAACTTCTATGAAGAAGTACGAAGCTGCACTCGCTTCCGGTGATAAGGCCGCAGCCGCTGAAACATATAAGGCAGCAGTCAAGAAGATTGACCAGGCAGTTTCTCAGGGTCTTCTTCACAAGAATAATGCTGCAAGAAAAAAGAGCAACTTTACAGTTAAGCTTAACAACCTTGGTGCATAAGTGCTTTTATATGTAATTTTGGTGATGAAAACCTTTCATCACCTTTTTACTTTTACGAAGCTCCATATTCTGCCGTAACTGTCGCAGGTACATTCAAACTCATTGCCGCCGTCTGTTATTTTAATCAGTGTATAACCGCAGATTTTTCCTGCAATTTCACAATCAAAGCTTTTGCTGCCGCTTCGGGTTTGACTGTAAAAGTTTTTTGCATTTTCAAGGGTTTCGGTTTCACTTGCAGTTACTTGCGGCTCTGATCCGACTCTTATATAAATAAATCTTTCCAGGCTTCCGTCATTTGCGGAAAATTCAAGGTGTACATTGTCCGCTTCGGCTACAAGTTTTCCGTTGTCATCTAATAGAGGTTCAAGCTCCAAGCTGTTTTTGAATATTTTTTTGATTGTACTTTTTGCGAGTTTTATATTATAGCTTATGACCTCGTCTGGCACTTGTGCGGTTGTACTTTGTATTTGTTGTGGCTGCAGAAGCAGTTTATCGCATACTCCGTTTATGGTGCTTGATATAATTTTTGCGGCTTCTTCGGCGGTTTTATAATCTGACGCATATAAAAGATAGAAGGTATCTTTTAGGGTTTTGAGAGTGTTTGAATTTGATGCGTATACATCTTTTTTATCGGAAAAGTATTTAAGGGGAGCTAAATCTGTGCCGGCGGGAAGTCCCGAAATGGCATCATAAAAATCCTCACGGGCATCATTTTGCTGTTTTTTTGAAATTGCCGACTCCCATTTGGAAAGAGCGGCGGCACACAGTGCTAAATTTTTACGGTAATCTGCTAATTCTTCGGTATGAAGCTTGTTTTCAAGGGCAGATGTTAAGACTGAAAAAATAAAACAAGCAACTGTAAAAGCAATTAAAAAGGTATATAATATTCGTATATCAGTCAAATTTTTTTTGTTAGAACGGAAATTTCTCATAAATAAACCATTCCTCTCTATCAAAGGATAGAAAAATTGTTTTTCAACTTTTTATTTGGTTTAATTATTATAGCCTATTTTAGTTGAAAAATGTAAAGATAAAAGGATTTTTGAATATGTCTACATATAAAAAAAATATAAATATTGTTCTCGTCGAGCCAGAAATACCTCAGAACACAGGTAATATTGCAAGAACCTGTGCAGCAACAGGAGCAAGGCTGCATATTGTAAAGCCAATGGGTTTTGAAATTGACGACAGAAAATTAAAAAGAGCCGGTCTTGATTACTGG
>JAZNAB010000165.1:0-10514 GCA_045586285.1 Candidatus Flemingiibacterium sp.
CTTAAGCTGTATTAAGCTTGAACTGCCCCATTTATGCTCTCAAAGTAATACCAAGTTCACGGTCAAGGAGAACTAAAATCTTCTTTGAAATCTTGTCTGCGTCCTCATCGGTAAGAGTGCGCTCCTTATCTCGAAGTGTCACTTTAAAGGCAACGCTCTTTTTGCCCTCTCCAAGCTGTGCGCCACGGTAAACGTCGAATAACTTAATATCCTCAACAAGTTTGCCGCCCGCCTTCTTCATTACAGCCTCAACAGCTCCAACCTCAAGTTCATCGTCACAAACAAATGCAAAGTCACGAGTTGTTGCGGGGAATTTGGGAAGTGCGGTAAAGTGCTTGTCAAGACAAGCATTTGCAAAAAGAATCTCAAAGTCGATATCCGCAATATAAACAGGTTCATCTATCTGATATTCAGCTGCAACTGTTGGATGAATCTCTCCGAGAGTTGCAAGAACAGTACCGTCGGAAAGCTTAATATCAGCGCATCTGCCGGGATGAAAAGCGGTGTTGATTGTATTTCTTGTAAAGGTTGCATCAACAACACCTGCGGCAGAAAGCAATTCCTCACACATACCCTTAAGAGTATAGAAATCGCCCTCTCTCAAAAAGCCGATTACAATACGGCGGCGCTCCTCGGGAAGATTCTTTTCCGATTCGTCGGGAATGTATATTTTTGCAAGTTCATAAAGGGCAGTTTTCTCCGTATGGCGATTATAGTTGCGTGCCAATACTTCAAGCATTGACGGTATTGGAGTAGTTCGCATAACGCTTGTATCCTCTCCGAGAGGATTTGATATTTCTATGGATTTTCTGCGAATATCATTTTGTGCCATTCCGATTTTGTCATAATATTTCGGACTGATAAAGGAGAATGTTTCACACTCATTAAGTCCCATTGCGCAAAGAGTATCAGCGCAAAGAAGCTCAAATTTCTGCACATCTGTACGACAGCCTGATGTTATCGGTGTAACAAACTTTGTTGATTTGATAGTGTCATAGCCGTAAATTCTAAGAATTTCTTCTGCAACGTCGTTCATACAGCGCACGTCAGCACGGAATGATGGAACAATAAGCTTTGAGCCTTCAATACCGAAATCAAGCTTCTTAAGCACTTCTTTCATATAGTCTTCGCTTACGTCAAGGCCGAGAAATGCATTGATTCGAGCTGCTTCAAGCTCCATTACAAAAGGCTCTTCCTTGCCCTTATAAACATCAATTGTACCGTCGACAACGTCACCTGCACCAAGAAGTGTAATAAGCTCACAAGCCCTGTCAAGAGCAGGCATAGTGTTTTCGGGGTCAAGACCTTTTTCAAAACGTGACGAGCTCTCGGTTCTCATTCCCTGACTCTTTGCAGTAACACGAACAGAACTTCCGTAGAAGTTAGCACTTTCGAAAACAACAGTAGTTGTAGCTTCGGTTATTTCGCTGTTAGCACCGCCCATAACACCTGCAAGTGCAACCGCCTTCTTACTGTCGGCAATTACAAGGTTGGTAGAGTTCAAAACGTGGTCAGTATCATCAAGGGATTTAAAATTCTCCCCATTCTCTGCAAGACGGACTATAATCTGTTTGCCGTCAAGGCAAGAATAGTCAAATGCGTGCATTGGCTGACCGTATTCAAGCATTACATAGTTTGTAATATCGACGATATTATTAATCGGACGCACACCTGAAGCACGAAGCCTCATACGAAGCCATAGCGGAGACGGTGCAATCTTTACGTTTTTAACAACTCTCGCAGTATATCTTGGGCAAAGCTTATCTGCTACAACATCTACAGAGAGATAATTTGCAACATTATCTCCATCTTTTGTGTAAGTAACAACAGGGGTTTTGGGTGCAAATTCACGTTCAAAAGATACTGCGCTTTCCCTTGCAAGTCCGATTACAGACAAGCAATCCGGACGGTTTGATGTAATTTCAAATTCAACAACCGTATCGGTAAGCTTAAGCACGTTATGAATGTCATCACCCGGTTTGCAGTCAAACTCGTTCATTATAAAAATTCCGTCTTCGACAGCATTTGGCATATCGTGTGTTGTTAAATTAAGCTCGGCAATAGAGCAAAGCATACCATTGGAAGCAACTCCACGAAGCTTACCCGCTTTGATTGTAACACCGACGGGAAGCTTTGACGGAGCTTTTGCAACCGGCACAACAGCACCCACGAAGAGATTTTGAGCACCTGTTACAATCTGAATATCATCACCTTCTCCAACATCAATCTGGCAAATCCAAAGATGATCGGAATCAGGGTGTCGTTCAAGAGAGTTTACTTTACCTACAACAACATTTTCAATATCCTCGCCGAGAAGCTCAAAGCCCTCAACTTTAGAGCCGGTTGCGGTTAATCGGTCACAATATTCTTTAGGCGTAATTCCGTCTAAGTTAACGTAATCCTTTGCCCATTCAAGAGATAAATTCATTTTATATATTCACCTTTCTTTCAAGTTATAGGGTAAGATTAAAACTGTTCAAGGAAACGAGTATCGTTTTCATAAAGATAACGCATATCGTCGATGCCGTATTTAATCATTGTTATACGTTCAATACCCATACCGAAAGCAAAACCGCTGTATTCATTTGGGTCAATGTTGCATCCGCTGAGAACGTTAGGGTGTACCATACCGGCACCGAGAATTTCAATCCACCCCTCGCCCTTACAAAGCTTACAGCCCTTTCCGCCGCAAACAAAACAAGATACGTCAACCTCGGCAGACGGCTCTGTAAATGGAAAATGATGGGGTCTGAAACGGATTTGTGTCTGCTCACCAAACATAGTTTTAGCAAAGGTTTCAAGAGTGCCCTTAAGGTCGCCCATCGTAATTCCCTTGTCTACAACAAGGCCCTCAAGCTGATGGAACAGCGGTGAGTGTGAAGCATCAACAGCATCTGAGCGGTAAACTCGTCCCGGTGAAATAATTCTGATCGGCGGACGCTGTTTCTCCATTGTACGCACCTGAACAGGCGAAGTCTGAGAACGAAGCAGAATATTTTCTGTAATATAAAAAGTATCCTGTGTATCCCTTGCAGGGTGATTTTCAGGAATATTAAGTGCCTGGAAGTTATAGTAGTCGTACTCAACTTCAGGGCCTTCAACAATACCAAAGCCCATACCGATAAATATATCTTCCATTTCCTTTTGTACCTTTGCAAGAGGGTGGCGTTTACCTATTTTGGCAGCTTTTCCGGGCATAGTTACATCAAGACGTTCTTTTTGAAGCCTTTCCGAAAGAGCAGCCGCCTTCTTTGCCTCTGCTTTTTTAGCTAAAGCACCTTCAATAAATTCTCTAACTTCATTTGCAATCTGGCCTACAACGGGGCGCTCCTCTGCGCTAAGTGCTCCCATTCCACGAAGTACGCCGGTTAACTCACCTTTTTTACCGAGATAACGAATTCTGATTTGTTCAAGGTCAGCATCAGGCGCATCTAATTCAGCACACGCCGAAAGACGAATTTGTTCTAGTTTTTCTTTCATTTTATTATTCCTTTCATATATTCTATAATAAAAAGCAATACAAAAAGCCGTATCGCCCTTAATAATCAAGGACGAAACGGCATAAAGCACATATTCCGTGGTACCACCTTTTTTTATCAAGAGGAAAATCCCCTTAATACACTCGGAAATTTTTAACGCAAATCAAACGTCAGCGACTACAGTATAAACCCTCACCGCTGCTGCTCCGAAGGGAAACGCAATGCTGTTTTGGGAAAGGCTGCTTTCAACCATACAAAAAGTACGTCAGCCATCTCTGTGTTCCTCACAAACAGCCGCAAACTTCATCACGGCATTTACCCTTATAGTATAACACATATAATAAAAAAATGCAAGAGGCTTTTATAATTTTTCCAAAATTTACGGTATAAACCAAAGCATTTCTGCACTAAAACGCTTATAGTCAAAAAAATCCCGAAGCTCTCGCTTCGGGAAATTTTTATTAAAGCTTTTTGTAGGTTTTTGACTTGCTACTTTCGTAAGCGGCTTCAACAACCTTTTGAGAACGAATTGCATCAGCAGCACTAACCGGTATTTCACACTCACCGGCAACCGCTCTGCCAAACGCCTCAATTTCCTTTGTATACATATTGCCAAACTCAACGGATATTTCCATTGGAGCAACATCATTTCTGTTTTGGTTTGCATCATATCCAAGGCTGCTATTTGCAGAGAGAACTTCAATTTCTCCGCCCTCTACCTGTGAAATTGTGCCCTGTGCAAAGATGCTTCCCTTTGTGCCGTAAAGCTCTATCTTACATTTTACTGCTGCATCAGGAATATTAAAGTTTGCATCTACAAATGCGGTAGCTCCGTTTTCAAGCCGCATTATAACCGCACCTGCGTCCTCAACGCTGTAATCAAAAATCTGGTTCCCGCAAAGGCCGGCTGCTTCTGTAACTTCAAGACCGGTAATGTATCTTATAAGGTCGATACAGTGAACGCCCATATCCATTAGCGCTCCACCGCCAGACAGCTTCATATCCTGACGCCAACAGTTTTCCATCTCCGGATACCAACAGGTAAGCTGTGCTCTTGCAGATACGATTTCGCCGATTTCGCCGTTATCAACAAGCTCTTTCATCTTCTGATGATATGCGTGGAAACGCATCATAAAGCCAACACCGAGCTTAACGCCTTGACTGGAACAGTAATCGGCAATTTCCTCTGCTTCCTTTGATGTTAAGCCAACAGGCTTTTCAATCAGAATATCCTTTTTAGCTTTAGCAGCCGCAAATGCCTGATCCTTGTGACAGAAAACGGGAGATGCAATATAAACCGCTTCAATTTCGTCTATAGCAAGTAATTCTTCAATATTGTCAAAGGCATATTTTGCGCCATACTTCTCTTTGCAGTTATCAGCAGCAGCTTTGTTTGCGTCCATAACAGCAATAAGCTCTGCATTGTCTGCAAGCATCATACCGGGAAGAGTCCTTCTGTCAGCAATACCGCCGCAGCCGATAACACCCCATTTAATTTTTCTACTCATAGTTTTTCCTTTCGGTTATTATGGCATCACAAAATTATTTGCCTGCCTGCATTTCTTCAACAGAAGCAAGAACTGCATCAGCCATATATTCAAGCTGTTCCTTGCTGAGTCCGTAAAGAGGAAGATGAGTAAATCTCTTATAGAACACTTCTTCACAAACAGGACAAGTCTTAGCAATCTCGTCAGAATTATATCCCATATCCTGAACTACCTTAAATCTGTAGAGAGGGCCAAAGTGAGCAATCTGTGTAACGCCCTTTTCTTCAAGCTTCTTCTTAAGGATTTGAACATCTCCGCCTGCTTTTGCAGGGTCAATTTGGAGAAGATAAAGATGGAATGTAGGCTTAATATCATCGTTTCCGATATCCTGAGGAATGATTGCGTCATTAGCAGCAAAACGCTCTGAAAGGTATGCAGCCGCATCTCTTCTCTCTTTAATAATTTCCTCGTTACGAGCAACCTGGAGAGTTAAGCCAAGGCCCTGAATTTCTGTTGTAGAGCTGTTTCCTGCAACAAAAGGTCCGTATTTACCTTGAATTGGAGTAATGTTATAGAGCCAGTCTTTAATCGGGCAGGAAAAGTCAAGGCCGAGGAATCTCGCTCTCTTCATCTCATCGCCGAAACCGGCAACATTAGTTGTAACAATACCGCCCTCACCGAAGGAAGTAATGTTCTTAACTTCGTGCATAGAGAATGCAGCAAAGTCACCGATAGTACCAATTTTTCTTCCCTTGTACATTGCACCGAAAGCGTGAGCCGCATCTTCAAGTACAAGAATATCGTGCTTCTTTGCAAGTTCCATAATAGGATCCATATCTACAGGATATCCGCCAATATGTACAGGAACGATCATCTTTGTCTTATCTGTGATTTTCTTTGCAACGTCTTTGGGATCCATATTAATTGTTCTGGGATCAACGTCTGCAAATACAAGCTTACATCCAATTGCAAGTGGATACGCCATTGTGGCAACAAAAGTAATCGCAGGAACAATAACCTCGTCGCCTGCCTTAAGATTTGCATACTTATATGCAATTTCAAAGCCTGCTGTTGCGTTTGTTACGAATGTTGATGTGGTTGTACCGAGGTATTTGTTGCACGCTTCTTCAGCCTCTGCAACCTTTGATGCAAGAGAGAGCTTTCCGGGAGGTGTTGAAACCTTATCAAGCTTCTTTACCTGCTCCCATACAGCAGCAATTGCTTCATCATATTCTTTGCCCTCACCCTGCATAAGAAAACGAATAATTTCCATTAAGTCTGCGGCATTGTAGTTTTCGCCTACTGCTGCCCACGGCACTTTAGTAGCGCCTGTATTGTATCTAAAGTCTGTTGTTTTTGCCATTTCAAAAATCCTCCTAAAAAATATATAATAATTTTTAATTAAAACTCAGGTGTATATGTTTTTTCGTCTTTTTCCCAGTATATCTCACGAATTTGGATATCCTTTATCATAAGTCTGGTGCAGTAAGGCGAAAATCCAACGTGTCCGCCTTTAATCGGGTTCGGGTCAATCAACTCTGAAATAAGTACACCGTCTACAGTCATAAAGTTGTGTCCGTCAATTGCGCCGCAGCTAAGACGGACTTCTTTGCCCGGTTCATACTTATATAAGGATGTTGTAGTATAAATATTAGATCCGAGATTCCTTTCGATTCCGCATTTGCCCTCATACCAGCCATTTAGTCCGCACACATAAGAGTCGCCGAGATAATCTGTTTTCTCGTCCCAATTTGCACAATAAACCGCATTTAAATCTCTTGTTGCAGGAAGTGCTGTTTTAACCGTGAATGATAACATTACATTTTGCTCGTACCTTTTTTTCGAGAAGAGAATTCCACCCTTGTTACCTCTCTCGGTGCCGATAAGCCACTCGCCGTCGCAGTCCCACTCGCCGCCCATTACCGACCAGTATTCCGTCCAATCACTGCCCGGCTTATAGTCCAAAAGCAGCGGAGATTTATCAATTATAATTTTCTTTCCAAGAAGTAAAATTTTATTCATTGGTATCATTCCTTTGCCAATTTTATATATGGGAGCAATTTATTTAAGCTCTAAATAAATTATATCAACATTTTCCCCAAAAGTCAATAGATTTCATTGACTTTTTTTGCTTTAAATGATATAATTTACTTAATGTAAACAACTGACCAAAATAAAAAAAGCTAAAATTTCAGCACAGGCGGAAAGGAACTTGCAGATATATGAACAAACAAGTTGCAAATGTGCAACTGATGCAAAAAATGAACAGACTTAAGGTATTAAACTTCCTTAAGAATAATCCTAATTCTTCAAGACCGCAAATTGCAAAATCCACAGGACTTTCCCTGCCGTCAATCACCAATATTACATCATATTTGTTGAATCTTGGTATTATATGCGAAAACGGTACGGAAAATGTACATAGAGTCGGAAGAAAAAGCGTACTTCTTCGTATTTGCCCTTCAAAATACAACTTAATCTGTGTTTTTCTTAATGAGAAAAACATAATTATAACCCGTACAGATCTAGAGGGCAAAATCAAAAAAACCATACGCCTCGATATGAAAAAGCTCTCATCAGATACAATTTCAACCAATCTTGCAGAAGAAATAATATCATTGATTAATAACACCAAAAGCAACCGTGTTCTCGGCATTGGCATTGCAATTTCTGGACTTGTTCTTTCCGACAGCAGATTTATTATGTCCTCGCGTCTGAAATTAAAAAATTTTAACATAAAAAGTGTACTTGAAGAAAAAACAGGCATACCGGTATTTATAGACAACGTATCAATTCTCAAAGCAGCTCATTTTTGCTCACGAAAAGATGTTAATCCAAAAGAAAATATTTTGTTTGTTGACCTTGAAAACGGAATAGGTGCTGTTCATTACACAAACGGTTCAATTCAGAGAACAACTCTTGGAGAAATCGGTCATACCACGGTTGAAAAGGATGGGCCGCTATGCTTTTGCGGAAATCACGGTTGCCTTGAAACTATGTGTTCTCCCGGACGCCTGAAGTTTTTATATGAGGAATTAAGCGGAAGCCGTGCATCTACACTTGAAGAAATAGACAAGCGCTATAAATGCGGAGATGGATTTGCAAAAAGTGCTGTCAAAAACTGCGGCAGGTATCTCGGCATTGGACTTGCAACTCTTGTTAATCTTTTTAACCCGTCTATGATTGTAATAAACACGGGAGATTTTTCTGACTGTCCGTCACTGCTTGACGAAGCAGAAAATGAAATAAAAGCCAGGGCTTATATTGCATTAACCGAAAATCTTATTATAGAGCGCATATATGAGGGCGAGGAACACGCAATTTCCGGAACTGCCCTTGACCTTTTTGACAAGCTTTTTGATATATCGTTCCCTAAAAATATAATTGAATAAACAAACTAAAAAAGCCGCCAATTTTTATTGACGGCTTCTTAAAATTTATTCCTGAAAACCAAATTCTTTATCAATATTCTCGGCAATTTGCTTGCCGGTAAATCCATATCTGTCAATAAGGCTGTTAAGATCTCCGTGAGGGATATAATCTTCAATAGCCCTTGAAACAATATTGCCTTTATATCCGCTGCTGTATAATAAAGCGGTTAATTTTTCGGCAACTCCGCCGGACTTTATTCCCTCATCGATAATGTATACAAGTTTTGCACCAAAACATAATTTATCAAGGCAAAGTATATCAAGCGGATAAACAAGCCGTAGCCTTATAAGTCCAACACTATACTTATCACAAAGCTTTTGATAAGCAATATATCCCTGGCGGCACATTCTTCCATATGAAATAATTACAATATCGTTCTTTTCTATATCCTTGGTATAAGAATAATAATCACTTTCTCCATAAACAAATTGAAGCTCGGATTCATATTCTATATCTTCTTTTCCTTTAGGATAACGGATAATTGAAATTCTGTTTGAATCAAGCGCCTCTACAAGTGATTTTTCAATATCTCTGTAGCTTTCGGGAGAATAAATGTATGTGTTTTTTAACGATGAGAACAAAGAATAATCAAAAATACCTTGATGAGTAACACCGTCACCCGCAACAATACCGCTTCTGTCAAGTGCCAACACAAGCGGCAGATTTTGAATCGAAATATCGTGAAACATCTGGTCGAATACTCTTTGGGCAAAGGTTGAATACAAAAGTACGACCGGCTTCATTCCGTTAAGCGACAAACCGCCTGCAAAAGTTATTGCGTGTTCCTCTGCAATACCAACATCGAAGAAATTATCGGGAAATTCTCTTGAAAATCCCGAAAGTCCGGTACCCTCACACATTGCAGCAGTAATAGCACATATTCTTTTGTCTTTTTTTGCCTTTTCGCAAAGTAAGTCACCCATAAAAGACGAAAAGCTTTTCTCACTTGATATTTTAACGCCGTCATCAAGGTTAAACGGAGATACTGAATGATAATTCTCCGTATGTTCTTCAGCATCTTTATATCCAAGTCCTTTTTTGGTTGTCATATGTACAACAGTAGGTCTTTCCTTGGTTTTAGCTTCTTCAAGCACTACAGAAAGCTTTTCTATACTATTTCCGTCAACAGCTCCAAGATATATAAGTCCCATATCTTCAAACAAGTTGTTTTTAACAAACCACCCCTTAAAGAAATCTTTAATATACTTGCTGCCTTTTGCCAAAGATTTTCCAAAAGGGAAATGAAGCAAGAAATTCTCAAAATTTCTTTTAAAAGAGAAATATCTTTTACTTGTTCTTATTGTTGACAGATATTTATGAAGACCCCCCACATTCCTTGATATAGACATTTCGTTATCATTAACGAGAATTATCAGGCGTATATGTTTATCTGCACAGTTGTTCAGCGCCTCATAAATCATACCGTTTGTCATTGAACCGTCACCCACAACGGCTATTGTATAATTATCTTTTCCCAGGAGCTTATTTGCCTGTGCTATTCCTAAAGCTGATGAAATTGACGTTCCGCTATGCCCCTCTGTCAGAATATCGTGTTCATTCTCTTCCTTGTTAGTAAAGCCGGATATGCCGTCTAGCTGTCTTATTGATGAAAACGCTTCTGTTCTGCCTGTAATAATCTTATGAGCATAACACTGATGACTGACGTCAAATATAATTTTATCCTCCGGCGAGTCGAATAACCGATGAAGAACTATTGTCGCTTCAACCATACCAAGATTAGATGCAAGATGACCGCCGTTTTGAGATACTGTTTTAAGGATTTCATTTCTGATATCGTTTGCAAACCCATAAAGCTCGGAAACAGACATTTTTCGTATTTTTTCAATTATATTATTGCCATTAATCATCTGTTTCCTCCATAAAAAAAAATAATATTATTTATCAGCATATACATTGTATCATATATCCTATATTTTTTCAAGTAGCAAATTATATACAAAAAAGCAGCCGGCTTAAACCGACTGCTTTTAATTTACTTTTTAGGCGGCAGATTTTTGAAATATTCCTTGGTTGCCGTGAATACCACTCCGCCAAGCCCAAGAATACCAATCAAGTTCGGTATCGCCATAAGACCGTTCATTGTTTCTGAAATACT
>JAZNAB010000166.1:0-2686 GCA_045586285.1 Candidatus Flemingiibacterium sp.
TCGTTTGTGACGTTTTTCAATGTATATCCGCAAAGCTCAAACTGCTCAAGAGAAAACTCAAACAGCCCGATATTGTCTGTCTTGAAAAATATAGCACCGCCAGGCTTTAATATGCGCCGGTATTGGTCAAGAAAATTCTTATGTGTCAGACGGCGTTTAGCGTGACCTTTTTTTGGCCACGAGTCAGAAAAGTTTAAATATATTCTGTCAATTGAATGATTGCCGAAAATTTCCCATAATTTTGAAATGTCACCGATTATAAATCGAACATTGGTAATCTCTTCGGATTTGCACTTCTCCATAGCAAGCATACATACGTCCGCAATTTTTTCAAGGGCGATTATTCTTTTGTCGGGATTTTTTTTGGCAAGTCCGCAGACAAAAGCTCCTTTCCCGCAGCCTATTTCCAGCCAAAGCTCTTCTTTTGTGTCTGAATCCCAAATTTTATCGTAATTTTCGTCAACAAATGTGGTTTTTTCTATCAGTAAGTCGGAACAAGCGTTAATTCTTTCCGCTCCGTGCTTTTTTTTTCTCATTCTCATATTGCAATTTGATTCCTTTTTTGGTAAAATAGTATTAGAGGTATATTTTTATTGTTAAACTTTGATATGTATCAATCTATTATACCACAATATATTTTTGTTTTGAAGAGATTTTTTGAAAATTTTCAGAAATTTCTTGTTTTTGTTAAAATTCGAGATGGAGGGAAATTTTAAATGGCGGATAAAGAACAATTTTTTCGTGAACTCAGCGAAGCTCTGAATAAGCGAGGAATTTCGGAAGTTGAGATAAAACCGTATCTTGATAGTTTTGAGCGCTTCTACGACAGAATGTTAAATGATAATCAGAAAACGTCAAACATATTAAATAATGTTGAAGATATTGCCGATAATATTGCGGCTCAAATCAAAGATAGAGAAGAAGAAATTTCAAAGCTTACACAAAGGACAATGACTGTTGACGCTGTGCACATAGAGGATTCTGAAGCAAAAGAAGGTCTTGAAAACAGTGAAATGGAAGCTGGCGACGATGCTTCACAGAACAAGATTACAAATGTTGATTTTAATGATGCTATGAAAACTGTTCAAACTGATGTTGTAGCTGATATTACGGCTGATGAATATATATCGGCTGAAGAAATCACGGGAGTTTCTTCTGAAATCATTCAGATAGATGAAGATTATGAAGGTGATATGGAAGAGGCATTGTTTCAAGATGATGGGTTAAAAGAGGAGGCTGACGGCGGAGCAACCAGGCTTCCCGATTATGAGGGTGAGGCACCTGCGCCTAATTCAAAAACATTTTGGATAATTCTCTGTGCCTCACTCCCGCTTACTATTCCTGCGGCATTATTGCTTATCGGGGCATTTTTGCTTGTTTTTGTATTACTTGTTGCTTTGATTTGCGGAGCTTTTGCGGGGCTTGTAGGCGTTGCAAGTCTTGGAGCAATTGCATCATTGATAGGAATTATTTACGGTTCAGCCCAACTATTTGTATCCCTCGCTATCGGACTTTATGAAATAGGTGTTGGTGTGACGGCAATAGGAATAGCTTTATTTGTTGGAATTTTACTATATAATTTTGCAATCAGGCTTGTGCCGATTTTAATGCGCCTTGAATGGAAGCTTTTTAAGTATACGCTGAAAAAACTTAAGGTATTTTTGAATTATGTCAGAAGGGAGTGCGCAAAAATATGAAGCCGACATCAATAATATTTCTCGGTATATCCGTCATTTTAATAATAGCAGGGCTGTCGGTTGTAGGCATTTCCGGACAGTTTGCGGCTGATGAGGGAATAGTACTTTCAACACAGCCTGATGAACAGGGGAATTATGTGGTAAGACACGATTACGATGCATCAAAGATAGGAAAAATTGAAATTGATGTGGGAAATGCCAATATAAATATTATAGGCGGAGCGGAAAAGCCTTATATTGAGCTTGTAAATTTTGCTGAGGGAATGTACGGCTTTTTAAACAGTGAACCGAATATAACTATAACCGGCGGAACAGAATTTTTCTCAGTGTCGGGAATATCGTCTTTTATAACAAATTTCAAAGGCCTGAGGGGATTTGTTAACTATTATGCAACTTTAAATCTTGAAAAAACAATCAACATATACGTTAGCGACGGAAATCCCATAAAGGTTATCAAGTGTACGGTAAAAGACGGCACGGTAAATGCAAGTGACTGTATAAAACCTATAGACTATGAAATAAATGTGGAGAACGGAGATTTTAACGCCAAGGGAATAGAAAGCTCTTCTACAGTCAGCTTATGGGTTAAAAACGGAAACGTAGCTATGGAAAAATCAAATATCGCAAAGCTTGATGTAGATATTACAAGAGGAAACTTTACCGCTGCTGCAAAGTTCGGCAAGGTTGATGCAGATATCGACGAGGGTGATTTTATCTTTAACAACTATAATTCAATTAACGCTGTAAACTATAAGCTTTACTGCAATGTCGGCAAAATTACAATTGATGAAGTGGAATATGGCGGATATAGTGCCAAGGGCGATCTTCCGACAGAAAATATAGTAGATGTAAATGTAGGCGTCGGAAATATTACTATAGTATCAAATTTTACCGACAATGAGTAAAAATAACCAAAAAAATTCTGCGCAAAACAAATCCTGATTAAAAAACAGGGAGTTAATTTTTTAATAAATTAAAAAGCAAAACAA
>JAZNAB010000167.1:0-9832 GCA_045586285.1 Candidatus Flemingiibacterium sp.
AATAGCCCATCTTGTTAATGAAAAGAAAATTGAACGTATTACCGATATTACCCACCTTTCTGACAGAACAAACGGTATAAGAATTGCGATTGATTACAGACGTGACGCAAATCCGCAGATAATTTTAAATCAGCTTTATAAATATTCGCAGCTTCAGGATACCTGTGCCTTTAATATGGTGGCGCTTGTTGATAATGTTCCGAAAATTCTCAACTTAAAGCAAATTCTCACTCACTATATCAAGCATCAGGAAGAAGTAATAACAAGACGTGTTAAGTTTGATCTTGAAAAAGCTAAGCGTGAAGCGCATATATTCGAGGGCTATAAAATTGCCATAGATAATATTGAAGAAATTATCAAGATAATAAGAGCAAGTGAATCGGTTGCAGATGCAAAGGTACAGTTAATGGAAAGATTCGGTCTTTCCGATATACAGGCTCAGGCAATTGTAGATATGACTCTCGGAAGACTTTCGGGAATGGAACGTCAGAAAATAGAAGACCGTCTTTTAAAGCTTTATGAAACAATAGAAGAGCTTGAAGGAATATTAGCTGACGAAAACAAAATAAAGGACATTATAAAGTCCGAAATGCTTGAAATAAGAGATAAGTTTGCAGATCCACGCCGTACAGCACTTGTTGCGGCAGAGGACGATATTGTATACGAAGACTTGATCGAGCGCCACTCTTGTGTAATTACACTTACAAATGACGGATATATCAAGCGACAGCCTGCATCCGTTTATTCGGCTCAGAGAAGAGGCGGTAAGGGTATTATAGGAATGACGACCAAGGACGACGATAACGTATGCGAGGTTATAGTTGCAAACAGTCACTCTTATTTAATGATGTTTACGGATACGGGCCGTGTTCATACAAGAAAGGCATATCAGATTCCGGAAGCCGGTAGAGTTGCAAAAGGATCGAACATTGTAAATATCCTTGAACTTGCTGAGGGAGAAAAGATTACCGCTGTAGTATCTGTTGAAAAGTTCTTTGAAAATGAATATCTCTTTATGGTTACAAAGAAGGGCGTTGTTAAAAAGACACTTCTCTCTGATTTTGAATACCAAAGAAGAGGCGGTAAAATTGCTATTAACCTTGACGAATTTGATGAGCTTTCCTTTGTAAAGCATACAAAGGGAGGAGATAGCGTAATTATAGCTACACACAACGGACTTTCTGCACGTTTTGAAGAAAATGACGTAAGGGCTATGGGAAGAAATGCAAGGGGTGTAAGAGGTATAAGACTTGCCGAGGGTGACTACGTTGTAGGCTGTACACTTACCGATGACGAAAAATCTCTCATTACCATTACCGAAAATGGTTTTGGAAAGCGCTGTGAATTCTCTGAGTTTACCTCTCACAACAGAGGCGTTAAGGGTGTAATGTGTCACGGTATAAGCGAAAAGACAGGCGCACTTGCAGGTATTGCAACTGTCAGCGAGGACGATGATATTATCTTAATTACCAATGAAGGTACGATTATAAGAACAAGAGTAAGTGAAATACCGTTCTATAGACGTTCCGCCGGCGGTGTTATTGTAATGAGACTTGCCGAGGGAGCATCTATTGTAAACTTTGCGAAGATTTCCGTAGATGAATCTGAAATAGAGAAAGCCGAAAACGCAGAAACAGAAGACGAAGTTAATGTTATTGAAACAGAAGAAAAACCAGAGGAATAATAAACTATGAAAAAGTATTTACTGCTGTTTATTATAATGCTCCTATGCCTCGCAGGTCTAACTTCCTGCGGGGGAGGAGCTTCCGACGAGGTTATTCTTAATGAGCTTGAAGAACTTGCCCCAAAAGCAAAGGAGCTTTACGATATTATTTACGGCGATGGCCTTGCTCACGGTGAACCTGATGAATCGGGATATGCAAAGGTTTCCGACGAGGCAAAGTATAAAAGCGAAAACGAGATAGTCCTTGCAATGCTGGAGGTTTTCACTCCCGAATATTATCAGATACTTTCAAATGTGGCATTTAAAGGCGTATCTGTTGACGAGGGAGCAATTGCTGAAAAATTCTATGAAAAAGACGGGATTTTGTATGTAAATCCTTCTGTAACCGCTGATTTTGGTGAAATAGAAATTCCTGACCTTAAACAAGCAAAGGTTATAAAAAAGAACAGGTATATGGCAATTGTGGAAATACCCGTTGAGGATAGCAGTATTGAGGTTACATTAAGGCTTGTAGACGGAAGCTACAGGATAGACAGTCCGATTTTTTAAAAAATTTTCTAAAACTCTTGCAAAGTGGGAATATGTAGTGTATAATAGTATACAGAATATATGTTCGGCAACAATCAGCACAAATGTTCGAGCAGAACCGCTTTGCAGAAAGGAATATTTAAAAATGAAAGCAAAACCAAAGAGTAAACCCGTAATAGCACAAATTCTTGATAAAGATGAAAAGAAGAAGGCCATAGAGGGCGCAATAGGTCAAATTGAAAAAGCTCACGGAAAAGGCACGATTATGCGTATGGGAGAAGCTCCCGAGCTTGAAGTCAGCGCAATTTCCACAGGTTCGCTGACCTTAGATATGGCGCTTGGAATAGGCGGAGTTCCGAGAGGAAGAATAGTTGAAATATACGGCCCGGAATCTTCGGGTAAAACTACGGTTGCCCTTCACGTTGTAGCCGAAACACAAAAGCTTGGCGGAGAGGCGGCTTATATAGACGTTGAAAATGCTCTTGACCCGGTATATGCAAAAGCTCTCGGCGTTGATATAGACAATCTTCTTGTATCTCAGCCGTCAAGCGGAGAACAGGCGCTTGATATAGCGGAAGCACTTATCCGCTCGGGTGCTATTGACGTTGTGGTAATCGACTCTGTTGCGGCGCTTGTAACCCAGCAGGAAATTGACGGAGATATGGCGTCAAACCACGTTGGACAGCAGGCAAGACTTATGTCACAGGCGCTCAAAAAATTTTCTGCCGCCGTTGCTAAGTCTAACTGTGTAGTAATTTTTATTAACCAGTTAAGAGAAAAAATCGGCGTAATGTACGGAAATCCCGAAACAACTCCCGGCGGTCGTGCGCTTAAGTTCTATGCATCGGTAAGAATTGACATACGCCGTGCTGAACAGCTTAAAGACGGAAACGAAATTTACGGAAATCACGTTAAATGTAAGATAGTGAAAAACAAGGTTTCACCGCCCTTTAAGGTAGCTGAGTTTGACATAATCTACGGCAAGGGAATTTCCAAGTCCGGAGAGGTTATTGACCTTGCAATTGAGCTTGACCTTGTACATAAGAGCGGCTCTTGGTTCTCATACGAAGGACAGAGAATTGCTCAGGGCAAGGAAAATGCGAAGAAATATATTGAGGGTAACCCCGAAATCCTTGAAGACCTTGCAAATAAGATTATGTCAAAGCGTGACGAAATTGCAGGGCTTATCAGAGAGGAATACGGCGACGACGAAGTTGACGACGATATGGATATCGACGATGACGAGGAGTTAAACATCAGAATTTTAGAAACCGATGATGAATAAGCTTCCCGAAATAAAGGTCACGGCATTTAAGGAGCAGATGAATGGAGAAGAAGCTCTTATAACTGTCGAAATCTGCTCCGGCGAGAATAAAGATATTCAAAAATACAGCCTTTCTGCTCTGATGTTAACAGAAGTAGACGGGCTGTTACCCCTTAAAATACCAAAAGAAATAAGTTCTGAGGGCTTTGATAAAATTGAGGAGCTGTCAGAACTTTGGAGAGCCGTAAAAAAGGGGATAGATTTACTTAACTATGCCGATAACACCAAAAGAGCGCTTATAACAAAGCTTCGGGCGAGAGGATTCGACAAATATCTTTCTGAAGATGCCGCTCTTTATCTTGAAGAGCACGGATATATAAACGAAACCCGGCAGATTGAAAGAGAATTTATAAGACTTGCAAACACCAAACGATTAGGAAAAAGCAGAATAAAAAACGAACTTTTCAAAAAAGGCTTTGAAATAAATCTTATAGAAAAAGTTTTGAAAAAGTTAGGCTCTGAGGTTGATTTTGAAGAAAATCTGCTTTATTTGCTTGAAAAAAAGTGCGATCCGGAAAGACTGTCCGATGAAAAATACAGGTCATCTGTATATCGGTCAATGTATTCTTACGGATACAGTATTAGCGAAACTGCGTTTGCAATTAAAAAAATGAAAAATGAGAAGAAGTATGAAGAATAAAAATATAAAAGTAGGCTTTGTTTCTCTCGGATGTCCTAAAAATCAGCTTGACACGGAGATAATGCTTCACGAGCTTTACGAGGACGGGTATGAAATAGTTGCCGAGGAAATTGACGCTGACGTTATTGTAATAAACACCTGCGGCTTTATAGAAAACGCAAAACAAGAGGCAATAGACAATATTATTGATGTTGCCTGGCTTAAGAAAAACCGTAAATTAAAGGCTATCGTCGTAACGGGTTGTCTTGCAGAAAGATACCGTGACGAAATATTTAAGGAGCTTCCCGAGGTTGACGCAGTTATAGGCGTTGGAAGTATTCACAATATTTGCGATGCTGTTAAAAATGCATATGAGGGAAAAAAATATTCTTCCTATGAGGATAAAAATACAGTTAAGCTCGGGGGAGAGAGAGTTTTAACCACACCTGAATATTATGCGTACTTAAAGATTGCAGAGGGCTGTGATAACCGATGTGCATACTGTGCTATTCCCGATATAAGAGGAAAATTCAGAAGCCGAACTATAGAGGATCTGGTGAAGGAAGCCAAAACACTTGAAGAGCTTGGGGTAAAAGAGCTTGTAATTGTAGCTCAGGATACTACACGGTACGGGCTTGATATTTACGGAGAATATAAGCTTGCCCAGCTAATCAAGGAGATTACAAAAAACACACAAATTCCGTGGATACGGGTGCTTTATTGCTATCCGGATAAGATTACAGATGAGCTTATTGACGAGTTTAAAAATAACGACCGACTTTGCAAGTATATAGACCTGCCGATCCAGCATATTTCCGATAAAGTTCTTGAAAGAATGAACCGTCACGGTGATGGCGAGATGATAAAAAGCACGATAAAAAGGCTTCGGGATAATGTGCCGGGAATTGTAATAAGGACAACGGTAATAGTTGGATTCCCCGGCGAGAGCGAGGAAGACTTTACAGAGCTTTGCGAGTATATAAAGACGGCGCAATTTGACAGACTCGGCGCATTTACCTATTCAAGAGAGGAAGATACTCCCGCATACAGCTTTGATGGTCAGATTGACGAGCAAACGAAGCAAGACAGATACGATATAATAATGCGTACACAAGGGGAAATATCCGAAGCTCTGAGTGAAAAAATGGTTGGAAAGACAATTGAGGTTTTATGTGAGGAATATGATCCTGTATCTGAAACCTATTTTGGACGAAGCAGAGCAGACGGCCCTGAAATTGACGGTAAGGTATACTTCAGAGCTTCTCGGGGAAGTGTCAATGACGGAGAATTTGTAAAGGTAAAAATAACCGAAGCAATTGACTACGACCTTGTGGGCGACAAAATATAAGAAAGATTTTTAGTATATAGGCCGTTAAAAAACGGCAGAACGGAGAATATTATGAATTTACCAAATAAGCTTTCTATTTTGAGAGTAATAATGGTGCCGATTTTTGTCGGTGTGCTTGTTTTCCCCACGGAAGAATTTTTTACAGCTTACGGGACTTGGTTCAGAATTCTCGGAGCGGCAGTGTTTATTTTAACAGCACTTACAGATATGCTTGACGGTATGATTGCCAGAAGATGTAATCTTATAACTGATTTCGGCAAGTTTATTGATCCCCTTGCGGATAAATTTATGGTTTTCGGAGCTATGCTTGCGATACTATATAGATTTGATTATCTGCGTCCTGTGTTTATCTGGGCCGCACTTATTGTAATATTCAGAGAACTTGCAATAACTTCAATGCGACTTATCGTATCAAACAAATCGGGAGTAGTTGTTGCTGCTGCCTGGCTTGGAAAAGTTAAGACGGTAACTCAGATTATCTGCATAGTTACAGTGCTTTTAGAACCGGTTATAATCCCGGAAAGTTGGTTTATTTATGATATTCACCTTTTCTCATATATTACAATTATTCTTATGACAGTTATGACACTTTGGTCGGGAATTGATTATATGAAAGCTTATTGGGGACATCTTGATACAAATAAATGAGGTAATCAATGGAAATAAACAAGGATAAAATGTATCATATCGGTCTAACTATGGCTGATTCTGCAGAAGCGGCCATTATTTGCGGAGATCCGGGGCGGGTAGAAAAAATAGCAAAGCTTATGGATAACTGCAGATTTATTACATCAAACCGAGAATACACATCGTGGGAAGGAACGGTTTTGGGCAAGAAGGTGCTTGTAGTATCCCACGGAATAGGCGGTCCGTCAACTGCAATTTGCATTGAGGAACTTGCCATAATCGGAGTAAAAACAATAATAAGAGTAGGAACTTGCGGCGGTATGGCTGAACAGGTCAAGAGCGGAGATATAGTTGTAGCAAGTGCAGCTGTAAGAGCCGAGGGCACATCAAAGGAGTATATGCCGATTGAATATCCTGCTGCAGCCGATTACTTTGTAAGTGCAGCTCTTTATGCGGCAGCAAAGGCATCAGGGCACGATGCCCATATAGGAGTGGTTCATTGTAAGGACTCTTTTTACGGTCAGCACGCTCCCGAAAGAATGCCTGTAGCATCGGAGCTTTTGGGAAGATGGAAAGCAAGCTTGCAGGCAGGCTGTCTGGCTTCCGAAATGGAAACAGCGGCACTTTTTACAGTATCAAGTGTGCTTGGAATACGAGCCGGCTGTGCGCTCAGAGTCGTATGGAATCAAGAACGTGTAAAAAAAGGGATAATCGATCCCGAGGATACAGATAGCTTATCTGCTGCAAAAGTAGCTGTAGAAGCCATAAAAAAATTAATATAAAAAAAGGTACCGTGTGGTTGTTCAACACGGTACCTTTTAGTACCGTGTGGTTGTTCCACGCGGTATCTTTTTAGTACCGTGCGGTTGTTCCACGCGGTATCTTTTTAATACCGTGTGGTTATTCCACACGGTATAATTTTACCCCATTAATGCTGATGACTCTGTCGGAAAGGACAAGAAAATCCATAGAATACTCTCGCACATCGGAAAGAACAGAGGCACGAACAATAAGCTTGTCGCCTGACAGTATATAGTCCATATTGTTATTGTTAAAAATAAGTTTGCCGCCCTCTTTAAACTCAAAAATTTTGCCGCCGCTGTTCCATTTGCCGATAAGGTTTGGTGATTCTTCAACATTTGAAGAAGAAGCAATAACAGAAGAGGTTGAATTATCGGGAAAAGGCACATTTAAAGCACCTATAGCAAGAATATTACAAATAAAAAACAGCGCAACGGAGAATGATAGAGAAAAAGTTTCAAACATAATATATCCAACTCAAAAAAGAGCGCCTTTCGTTTTTATTACAAGATTATTTTCTCTATTTAAGTAGAATTTATAACAAGATATTTTAGGGAAAAATTTTTGTAAAATTTTATAATAATGGCTATAAAGCCGTTGCAAATTTAACACCGCCTCATTTTGCGGCAGCGGCGAGTGTTACAAGCGCAACCCGCCCGCACGCTGCTATCCTTTAGGGTGTGGGCAAAAAAATACCCTGTCAGATGACAGGGTATTTTTATTGGTTAATATATTATTTGTCTTCGGGTGCGTAGAGGTCTGCAAACTTTGTAAGGCGCTCGTATTTTGCCTTAGCATTTGCCGCAGCATCACTAAAGAGCTGCTCAGCACGCTCTGGGAATGCAAGAGCAAGACGGCTGTAACGAGTTTCACTCTTGATGAAGTCAATATAGCTTGCAGTCGGCTCTTTGGAATCGAGTGAGAAAGGATTCTTACCCTGTTCCTTGAGAGCAGGATTAAATCTGAACATCTGCCAGTAACCTGCATCAACCGCACGCTTCATTTCAGCCTGACAGTTTGTCATACCGCCCTTAACACCGTGCATTTCACAAGGTGCATAGCCGATTATAATGGAAGGTCCGGGATATGCTTCAGCTTCTGTAATCGCCTTGAGTGTCTGATTCATATCAGCGCCCATAGCAATCTGTGCAACGTAAACGTAACCGTAAGACATTGCGATTTCTGCAAGGTTCTTCTTGCCGATTGCCTTACCTACTGCAGCAAACTGTGCAACCTGTCCGATGTTGGAAGCCTTGGAAGCCTGTCCGCCGGTGTTGGAGTAAACTTCAGTATCAAATACCATAATGTTTACGTCCTCGCCGGACGCGATAACGTGGTCAAGACCGCCAAATCCGATGTCGTATGCCCAACCGTCGCCACCAAATATCCATACGGATTTCTTTGCGAGGTAGTCTTTGTCTGCAAGAATCTTAGGAGCTACAGGGCAACCTTCTTTTGCTGCTTTTTCAAGCTCAACAATAAGAGCATCTGTAGCCGCTCTGTTTGCAGTGCTGTTGTCCTTGGTGTCAAGGAACTTCTGAGCTGCTGCCTTGAATTCAGCAGAAGCCTTGTCGGAAGCCATCATTTCTTCAATGTAGCCGATAAGTCTTGCACGAATTGTCTTCTGACCAAGGTGAATACCAAGTCCGTGCTCTGCATTATCTTCAAAGAGTGAGTTAGCCCACGCAGGACCCTTGCCGCTTTCACGGTTTACTGTGTAAGGTGTTGCAGGAGCAGATCCACCCCAAATAGAAGAACAACCGGTAGCGTTGGAGATATACATACTCTCACCGAAGAGCTGTGTGATAAGACGTGCATAAGATGTTTCAGCACAACCTGCACAAGAGCCTGAGAATTCGAGGAGAGGCTGTTTGAACTGGCTTGCCTTAACTGTTGTACCAACAAGCTCAGATTTTTCGGAAACTTTATCAACTGCATAGTCGAAAGCTGCCTGCTGTTCAAGCTGACTTGCCTGAGAAACCATACGCAAAGCAACCTTGTCTGTTCCGTCTTTTGCTGCCTTTACGTTTACAGGACAAGCCTTAACGCAAAGTGTACAGCCCATACAGTCAAGAGGACTTACAGCCATTGTGAACTTGTAGTTTGTCTTGAGAACAGGCTTTTCAGCAAATTTAGTGGAAGCGGGAGCCTTTGCAGCTTCTTCCTCTGTCATAGCGAAAGGACGAATTGTTGCGTGAGGACAAACAAATGCACAGCTGTTACACTGAATACAGTTTTCAGGAATCCACTCCGGAACTGTTACTGCAACGCCACGCTTTTCATAAGCGGCAGAACCCTGTGGGAAAGTACCATCAGCGTGATCAATAAATGCGGAAACAGGGAGAGCGTCACCGTTCATCTTGGAAACGGGAGTTACAATTGTATCAACGAACTTAACAAGCTCAGGACGAGTGCCCTTAGCTCCTGCTTCAGCCTCATCAGCAGCAACATTTGACCAGCTTGCAGGAACGTCAACCTTAACAAGAGCGTTAACGCCGGCATCAATAGCAGCGTAGTTCATTTCAACTACAGCATCGCCCTTCTTAGCGTATGACTTTTTAGCCATATACTTCATATAGTCAACAGCTTCGGAAATAGGAAGAATGTTAGCAAGAGCGAAGAACGCAGACTGAAGAATTGTGTTAGTGCGTTTGCCCATACCAATTTCAATAGCCTTGTCAATAGCGTTAACAATATAGAACTGAATGTTATTATCAGCAATGTACTTCTTGCATTCTGCAGGAAGATGGCTGTCAAGTTCATCAGCACTCCACTGGCAGTTAAGCATAAAGATACCGCCGGGCTTAACGTCATTTACAATCTTGAATCCCTTAAGAATGTAAGAAGGATTATGACAAGCAACAAAGTCTGCTTTGGTGATGTAGTAGGGGCTCTTGATTG
>JAZNAB010000168.1:0-5268 GCA_045586285.1 Candidatus Flemingiibacterium sp.
TGCAAACGGTCACGCATACGCAAGTTGGTACGTTGTAAAAGAAGCAACTTGTACCGAAACGGGTATCAAAAGAAAGGATTGTGTAAGTTGTGGAGGATATGAAACGGCAGTCATTGATGCAACGGGACATAATTACGTCGCAACTCTAACCAATCCGACTTGTACGGAGAAAGGTTTTACTACTCACGTTTGTAGTAAATGTAATGCAACTTATATAGATGCTTATACAGAAGCTATCGGACATAATTACGTTGCAACGGTTACTGCACCTACGTGTACGGCAAGAGGTTATACAACTCAGACTTGTTCAAGGTGTTCTGATAGTTATGTAGAAAATTACGTTGTACCAAACGGACACGAATACGGTGTATGGAGAACGACGGTTCAGCCTACTTGTACGGAAAACGGTTCAAGATATAAGACTTGTTACGATTGCAGTTATAAGTATGTAGAAGCAATTGCGGCATTAGGTCATAGCTATGAATCGGAAATTACCGAACCTACTTGTGTAGATAAGGGATATACAACTCATATTTGTTCTCGTTGTGGTTCAGGTTATAACGATACTTTTGTTGATGCTCTCGGACACGATTATGAACCAATAAGAGTAGAGCCTACTTGTACGGAAGAGGGATATATCGGTCAATGTTGTTCTCGTTGCGCTGATACATATAAAACAACTATGTTGAAAGCAAACGGACACGATTATGTTGAAAGCTATGTTCCCGTGACTTGTGAGGAAGAGGGGTGCGTATTACACGTTTGTCTTGACTGTCAATATGAATATAGAACCGATATTGTAAGCCCAAGCGGACACTCGCTTGAAACAAACGTCTTGCTTGCAGCCAACTGTACGGAAAACGGCGAAAGATATTATGGTTGTACTAAGTGCGATTATGAGAAAATCGAGGTAATTCCTTGTCACGGACACAACTATGAGATTACGGATGTGGAAACGGCAGACGGAAACATTATTAGAACTTATGCTTGCATTATTTGTGCTGATTCCTACGACCAAGAATTGGGCGAACAGTACGAAAAGGTTTCTAACTATGTAACGTATTTGTTTGACGAATACAGTCCTTATATGGTTTGGGTATTCCTTGCAACAGCAGGGGTATGGAGTATTGCTATGGGCATTGCAATTATTATAGCTAATAAGAACGAAGATAAAGTGAAAGCAAAGAAAATGCTTGTGAACTATGGTATCGGTCTTGTAGTTATCTTCGCAATATTGGTGGCAGTTCCTTATCTTGTTCAAGGTATTGCCTTGCTCGTGACGTAAGATAAGTAGTGGCAAGCGCTCTAAAAAGGGTGCTTGCCACGAAAATCTTAAAAAAATTTGAAAAAAATTAAAAAAAGTGTCGAAAAACTATTGACAAACACAAAACAAAGTGCTATCGTGTTAATACGATAAACACCGACAGGAGGAGAAGTTTTATGAACAAGACAAAATTACTTGAAAGAGTAGCAAAAAATGAAGAGCTTACAGTAAAAGAAGTTCGGGAATATCAGAAAATTGTAAAGCCCGAAAAACAAGTTTACGGCAAGTATGGTTCTTTGGCAAGAATCCATATTGAAGAAAATAAGCCTGAAATGTTGATGGTTCTTGCAGGGCAACTCCCCGAATACTTACACGGTATTGATAGACAAGCGGCTGATTTGTATGACACGATGTATGCTAAACTATCTAAATCCGAAAGGTTCAAGAAAACGGGGGACTTTATAAAGGACTTGCAGATTGAAACCGAAATCAAGGGCATTATAGAAAATGAAATTCTAAATGAACTTGTATATGCAATATAACGGAGGTATATTATGGGTAAAGTATTTAATGTTATAGGCAAAGTGTTTAGGTATGGATTAGCAGGTATTCTCATTATAGGACACGGTATTATGTCCTTAATCGGAATTATAGTAACGGCTATTTGCTCGTCTAAATAAAGGAGAGTTGTATGAAAAAAGAAACACCTATCAGAAAAGCTCGTCGTAAATATGAAGAAGTTCATTACGATGAAAGACGTGAAGCCAATAAGGTTTGGGGAACGAGTGTTCCAAGAGAATTTGCTGAAGAGCTTGATGGCTTTTTGAGGGATAATAAACTTTCCAAAGCAAAATTCCTTTATCTTAGCTATGAGCTTGTGAAAGAACATTATAAAAACAAAAACACGAACAACTAAATAGATAATCTTAAAAGGAATTTTGAGATTAAAACTTTAATGCGTTTCTTAATCGAAACGTGAACCTTACGGAATGGATAAGGAACGCATTGAGGTTGCTCATCGTTCCTTTTTTTATCACCTAAAAACTATATAAATGATTAAAAATCGCCTATGTTGGCAACCATTCAAGCGTAAGGTTGAAGAATTTGCTGATAAGGAGGTAAGATATTTGACAGTAACCATTTATATGGGTGATAAAAAACTTGAAAAAGAAGATTATAAAAATTATATTTGCGTAAGCGAATATGTAATCAATTTAGTTAATCAAGTCTATTACAGTAAAATAGACGAATATAGAAAAAGACAAGAAGAACAAAAGAAAAATTGTGGGTAGGAGGAATAAACCGTGAAAGAAAAAAGTAAGAATATAAAGTTCTGCTTTCCGATTTATGATGATATTCCAAGTAGTTTAACTGATATAACTGCAATCTATTTGCGTGTATCAACCGATATGCAAGCGCAAGATGGCTATGGTTTGGATTTTCAGTTTGATGCAATCAAAAGATATGTTCAGGCTTATGATATTTCAAACCCCGTTGTTTTTGTGGATGATGGATATACGGGAATGAATGAAGATAGACCGGCGTTCAAAGAATTGAACCGATTGATGGACTTGGGGAGAATTAAGTTTGTTATAACTTATAGCCTTGACCGTATCGGTAGAACTCAAATGATTATTTTGAAATTTCTAAAAGAACGTTGTGAAAAATGCCATTGTGATTTCTTTGCCGTAAAAGATAATATAGATTCTCGTAGCAAACAAACTTATGGTATTTTGATTTCAATACTTTCTATCTTTGCAGAGTTTGACCACGATGCAATCGTGGCAAAGCTTACATTGGGCAGACAGCAAAGAGCAAAAGATGGCTTATGGAAAGGCGGAGGTATTGCTCCATACGGTTATAAGTATTCTAAAGAAACAAATATGCTTGAAGTTGTACCCGAAGAAGCAATTAAGGTAAAGAAAGCTTTTGAAATGTACAATTCAATGGAATATGCTCCAAGATTGATTGCAGAAGCATTGGAGTTGTCGTCGGATAATTTAGTGTTTAAGATGCTAAAGAATCGAACTTATATCGGGGAAATTACTTTTCAAGGAAAGCAGTATAAAGGAATACATCAAAGAATAATTGACGATGAAGTTTTTTATAAAGCTCAGGATATTCTTGAATCGAGAAGTGTAACAAGGCAAGCATCTCATTACCTACTCTCTTCCATTGTTTATTGTGGTAATTGCAAAGCAAAAATGAGATATATGAAATGGGGCAAAGGTAATAATCAAAGATTAAAACTGATGTGTTATTCCAAATATGAAACTACAAGCAAGCCATATTTGAGATTAGACCCTAACTGTCCAAACGAAGTCTATGATGCAAATATTATAGAAGAGTATGTTGTAAATGCGTTGTTAGAGTTTGCGGTTAAGTATAGCGAAGAGATAGAAAAAAACTCTATATCGGTTGATGATATTGCAAGTAAACTTGCGGAAGAATATGAAAAATTGAAAGTGCAATATCAAAGAGCTGTCAAAGCTTACACCGTTTTGGGTGATGATAAAATGCTTGAACAAGCCCAAGAAATTCAAAACAATATGAATAGGCTGTGTCGAGAGATTGAAGTCGAAAAGGAAAAGAAAACTCTAACTGCAAGCATTGAAGATAGAATAAACTTATTAAGGACATTACCTTCAACGTGGGGAGAGATGACCGCAAAACAAAAACAAAATGTTATGCGAGAGCTTGTTCAAAAGGTTGTAATAACAAGTGGCAATATTGACGTATATCTCTATAAAAATAAATATAGCGATTTATCGTTCATTAAAAGCATTGGTTAAATATGGAAATCAAAATTACGTAGAAAACAGTAGAAAAAAGACAAGAAATGTGTTATAATAAGGGCATTAGGAGATGCCCTAATATTTATAGCAAAGTTTCGCTACACTAACGTTATTCCTATGATTATAGGCGAGATAAAACGGTTTCTTCGTGACGGCAATTCACTTCGTGTTTCAAGAAGTATAAGGGATACGGCGTACCAAGTTTTGAAAACTCGTGGCGAGATTGAAAAGCGGGACGAAGAGGCGACCATTGACAGAATTGCAAGCGAGATGAACGTTGCCGTTTCCGAAGTAGTGTATGCGCTAGACGCTATTTCAGACACCGTTTCACTTTTTGACCCCGTGTATAATAAGGGTGGGGACACGTTGCTTTTAATGGACCAACTTGGCGACCAAAAAAATACGGACGAAAACTGGACGGAAAAAGTTGCGCTAGATAACGCCATGGCCTTTTTAGGCGATAGAGAAAAGAAAATAATCTATCTTCGCTACTACGAGGGAAAAACGCAAACTGAAATTAGCGAAGAAGTAGGCATAAGTCAAGCCCAAGTAAGTAGGCTTGAAAAGACGGCGCTTTCTACCATAAAGCACAGTTTAAGAATTTAACTAGTCCCGATAGTCGATTATTTTCGGCTATCGGGAATTTTTTATTTTTAAGTGCTACCTTTAACCTGCTCCTGCATATTATAAAAGTATGGAATTGACTTATAGTGAACTTAAAAAGCGTGACGTGATAAACGTTACTGACGGTAGATGCTTGGGCAGAATAATCGACTTAAGATTATCCTTTCCCGAAGGCGTTTTGGTGGGGATAATAGTCCCTGGCAGAAGGGTAAAAGGTATTTTAAGGATTTTTGATAAAAGTGAACTCTACATAGACGAAAGTAGAATTATAAGAATAGGCGGAGACGTGATTTTAGTAGATATAAATTGTGGGGAAGTATGTTCGCCGTCCATAGGTGCGAATTCACATAAAAAGCAAAATCATCAGCCCCCGAGTCCACCATGTCCACCTAAACCACCATGTCCACCACCTTGCCCACCGTCAAACTGTGTTCAACCGTGTCCACCACCTTGTCCACCAAACCCTTGTGAACAAACGTGCTATCCACAAAAAGATTCGTATAAAAATATATTCACTTCCCAAGGCGTAAGAATAGATACCGACGATTACTGATTAAGGGGGGGAAGAAAAAACTAAAATTATTT
>JAZNAB010000169.1:0-11226 GCA_045586285.1 Candidatus Flemingiibacterium sp.
TACTTTAGAGATACATTTATATTTTTAACAGCTCTTATTTTATCTTGGTATATAACAAGTATTCTTACAGGATTTTTTAAGTATACTTTTGGTGGATTTTTACTCGCCATATTAGTCACATTAACAGTCCCAAATGCTATAATATTATTGTTTTATTTTAAAACTAAACGTTTTGCTTTCTTTAAGAATTTGATACTAAGAATGAGCTTAAAGCTTTTAAAAAGATAATTAGGAGATTAGTATGCAAACAACCTTTGAATATGTAGCAACCTGCCTATTCGGTCTTGAGTCACTTTTAAATGAAGAAATAAAAGCGCTTGGCTATACGCTTATTGAAACTATAGACGGCAGGGTTACCTTTTCCGGAGATATGGCAGCAATTGCACGCTGCAATATCAATTTAAGGTTTGCTGAAAGACTTTATATAAAAATGGGAAGCTTTAAGGCGACAACCTTTACTGAGCTTTTTGACGGAACTAATGCTCTCGCTTGGGAAAACTGGATTTTGGAAGATGATATGTTCCCTGTAAAAGGTCACAGTATTAAGTCTGCATTAACAAGTATTCCAGACTGTCAAAGCATTGTCAAAAAGGCTATAGTAAACCGACTTTCCTCAGAATACGGAATATCTTGGTTTAAAGAAGAAGGCGTTAAATATCAGGTTGAGTTTTTTATCCTTAAAGACATTGCAACACTTATGATTGATACATCAGGTACTCCGCTTCACAAAAGAGGTTATCGCACTGTAGCAGGCCCTGCGCCGCTCCGTGAAACACTTGCCGCTGCTATGGTAAAGTTATCACGTCCAAGAGAAGAAGTGCTGCTGTGGGATCCATTTTGCGGCTCAGGCACGATTGCTATTGAAGGTGCTATGATGATGGCAGGAGTTGCACCCGGTCTTAACAGAAACTTTGCCGCCCAAGAGTTTTATGATATTCCAGATAAGATATGGAAAGACGCAAAAGAAGAAGCAGAATCCCTTTGCCATCAGACAAGCTTTGAGGTCTATGCCAGTGATATAGATAAAAAAATGGTTGATATTGCAAGAGCAAATATAAAACGAGCAAATATGGGTGCTTATATTAAATGCTTTGTTCGAGATGCGACAGAAATAAAAAAGGCTGAAAGACGTGCGACTATAGTTTGCAATCCTCCATATGGCGAAAGACTTTCAGATATAAAAGAAGTTGAATCGCTCTACAACAATATAGGCAGGTGCTTTGGTAGATTATCGCCTTGGCAAATATATATTTTAACATCTGTCCCTGATTTTGAGCGATTATACGGAAAACGTGCCGACAAAGTAAGAACGCTTTACAACGGTATGATTAAATGCGGATTTTTCCAATATTTTAAAAATAAATAATTAAAATAAAAGAGATTTCATTTATGAAATCTCTTTTTTCTTTATACAATAACATCAACTTTTTCCTGCTTGTCAACACAAACAAGACCGGTAGTAGTCATTTTTATGTGAGGTATAACCGGAAGACTTACAAATGCCATAGTCATAAACGGCTCACATCCTTCAGGTACACCGAGATCGTGAACAGATTTTCTTACTTCTTCATTTTGCAAAGCAGCAACCTCTGCAGAAACAGTGGTCATAAGCCCTGCTACCGAAAGCTGCATTTCTGCAACAACTTTACCGTTGTTTACTACCACCGAACCGCCACCTATTTCAATAATACGGTTTCCAGCTGCAACCATATCCTCGTCATTTGTTCCGACAATTATAAGATTATGAGAATCGTGTGACACAGACGAAGCAATTGCACCTGATTTTAGTCCAAGACCCTTTATAAATCCAATACCCTTATGTCCTGTATCAGAATGACGCTCACAAACAGCAAGTTTAATTATATCACGCTCAATATCAATACCGTTGTTTTTATCAAAATCGAGAACTAACCGTAACTCCTCTGTCAATAACTGATTTTTTACAGTGCCGATAATGCGGCACTCTTTTTTACCTTTTGCATTAATATGCAAATCATTTGATTCAATTTGTTTAATATGGAAAGACTTTGACACAATATCCTGAAGTACAGGACTTACAGCCGGCATTTTAAAGCTAAAAGTTTTGCCATTTTCCGCAACAAGCTCACCGCCTTTATAAACTTTCTCGATAAACAGAGAATCAAGGTCGTTTAAAATAATAAGGTCAGCCATATATCCCGGAGCAACAGCACCAATATTTTTTAGCCCAAAATGCTCAGCTGCAACAATAGTAGCCATTTTAATTGCAGTTATCGGACTCTTTCCAAGCTTCACCGCTTGTCTGATAATATCATCTATATGACCGTTTTCAATCAAATCTCTCGGGTGCTTGTCATCAGTTACAAGTAAGCACCTGTCTGCCCAAGGCTCATCAAAAAGATCTATTAAGTCTTCAAGATTTCTAGCTGCTGTTCCCTGCCTTACCATAACCCTCTGACCTTTTCTGATACGCTCATATGCTTCTTCAAGAGATGAACATTCGTGATCATCATATATACCTGCGCTGATATATTTATCAAGCTCCTTGCCGGAGAGAAGCGGTGCGTGTCCGTTTATACAAAGCCCTCTTGCCTTTGCATCTGATATTTTATCAAGAACATCTTGCACATCGGCAATAACTGCAGGATAACTCATAACCTCACCGAGTCCGAGAACCCTTTCGTGATTATAAAAATGCTTAATATCATCAGCTAATAAAACTGCTCCCGATTCATCAAATGGCGTCGCCGGTACGCAAGATGGAACCATTATATAAACACTTATAGGCAATCCTTCACTAGCCTCAAGCATATAATTAATACCGTTAACTCCGCATACGTTTGCAATTTCGTGAGGATCTGCAACAACCGCCGTTGTTCCGTGAACCGCCGCCGCACGTGCAAACTCAGAGGGTATAAGCATTGTACTTTCTATATGTATATGACCGTCTATAAATCCAGGACATATAATCTTGCCGCTAACATCTATAACTTCATCGGCATTTTCGTTTTTATAATCACCGACACCGACAATTTTTCCGTTTTCTATAAGAACATCTTCAAGAATAAGCTCATTTGTAAATACATTTACAATTTTACCATTTTTAAAAAGAGTTTTCATTTTAACCTCCGGAGTAAAATATCACTACCATAATTTTAGCAGAAAAAAGCTTTAATGTCAATGGAGATAGTAATATTTAAAAAAACAGTGCCTACAGCTTTTTCAGCTGTAGGCGTGGTAATACATATTATCTTTCTTCTCTGAAATAAGATAGTCCAAGAGATGCAGGCGGCTGATTTTCACGCTTGTTTCTTATGCTTGTTACAATAAGAACTATAACGGTAATAACATATGGCAGCATCTTGAGAAGCTCACGTTGTATAGGAGTAACTCCGCTGATAACATAAGCTGCTATATAGAGAGCAGCAAACACAATCGAACCGATAATACTGATATTCGGTTTCCATAGAGTAAAGATAACAAGAGCAATAGAAAGCCAACCAAGAGCTTCAATTGTAGAAGCATTTTCCCAGCTTCCCTTAATATAATCCATTATATAGAATAGTCCGCCGATTCCGGCAATACCGCTTCCGATAAGAATTGCTCCATACTTATATGCTGTAACATTTATTCCTGCTGCATCTGCGGTTGCAGGGCTTTCTCCCACAGCACGAAGATGAAGTCCCAGACGAGTTTTTTTCAGTATAAATGCACATATTAACGCAACTGCAATTCCAAGATAAACAAGGAAGCCGTGGGAGAAGAAGATTTCTCCAAACCAGCCAAGCTTACTTGAGAAAGGAAGTCCCTTAGAAATGAGCTTTCCTGCCGTTTCAAAGTTGGTACGGTCAACGTACGTATCCATAATAAACTGAGTAAATCCTGTTCCAAAAATTGTGATGGCAAGTCCGGTAATATTTTGGTTACATCTCAATGTAACTGTTAAAAATCCGTAAATACCTCCAAGCGCTGCGGCAAAAACAAATGATAAAAAAATAGAAATTATAATAAGTAAAAGCCAGGATGCTTTTGCAGGATCGCTCAGAGTTCCCATATATAAGGATACTCCAAGACAGCCGCCCGCTGTACCGGCACACATAATTCCCGGTATTCCAAGATTCAGATGACCTGCTTTTTCGGTAAGTATTTCACCAACACAGCCAAAAAGGAAGACGGTAGCAAGTGCAATTGCCCCAACCAAAAACGTAATCAGCATTTTTCTCCCTCCTTTTGAATCTTAGTTTTCTCTTTTTTACGGAATACAACACGGTAAGTAATAAAGAATGAGCAAGCAATAACACAAAAGTATATTAATCCTATAACAAGATTTGCAATCGCCTCGTTAGTAAATAAGAAGTCTTGACGAACCTGTGCCATACCTTTGGAAATAAAGGAAATAAACAAGCAAGAAAAAAGCATCATAAGAGGATTAAAGTTCGCAAGCCAAGCCGTCATTATTCCTGTAAAGCCCATATTGTTTGCATAGCTTGGGTCGACGGAATAGTGTACTGCTCCGCCTATAAAAAGACCTACAAGTCCGCAAAGAGCACCGGAAAGAATCATTGTACGAATAATGACTTTTTTTACGTTAATACCAATATATTTAGCTGTATTCTGGCTTTCTCCAACAACTGAGATTTCATATCCGTGTTTACTGTATTTAAGATATATGTGTATAAAAATACAAACAATCAAAAATACAGCTATAATTAGAAAATATTTATTGAATATCTCCGGAATATGTGCATAGGAAATCGGAATTAAAACGCCTGAACCGGTCTTTACCCACGCATTTATGCAAACCATAACAAGTCCTTGTGCTATATAGTTAAGCATAAGTGTAAATAAGGATTCATTTGTATTAAATAAAGCTTTAAAAAATGCAGGAAGAAAAGCCCAGATTGCACCCGAAAGAATGCTGGTAATTACCATAAGCAAAATAACTACTCCATCAGGGAGCTTGCCGCCAAGATAATACATACAAGCTACTGTCGAAAGGCAACCGATAAGTACCTGACCGTTACCGCCAAGGTTCCAGAACTTCATCTTAAAAGCCGGTACAAGTGCAAGTGATACACCAAGTAAAAGAGCAGTATCTCTTGCAAGTAACCAAATTTTGCGTTCAGAAGAAAAAGCACCTGAAAATATTGCTTCAAAAAACGAAATAGGATTACCGTTCTTTGAAAAAACAGTACATACTAAACTGCTGAGAAGAAGACCGCCTATCAAAGCAATTGCATAAATAAGAGCTTTTTTACCAAGAGTGAGATTATCACGCTTTACAATATGAAAAAGCGGCTCGTGTTGTTTTCTTTCGTGCTGCTTCACGGCGTTTCTCCTTTCTTTTCATCTTCGAATATATTATTTTTAACCATCAATAAACCAATTTCTTCTTTTGATGTATTACGGGCATCAACAATATCTGCAACTTTTCCTTCTCTCATAACAAGGATTCGGTCGCAAAGCTCAAGTAAAACGTCAAGATCCTCACCAACAAAAATAACAGCTACCCCGCTCTGCTTTTGCTGATTAAGTAGGTTATAAATCATATAAGAGGAATTAATATCAAGTCCTCGAACCGGATACGCTGCCATCAAGACAGTGGGAGCGGCAGAAATTTCACGTCCTACGAGAACCTTTTGAACATTACCGCCTGAAAGCTTACGTACTGCCGTACTTGTTGAAGGAGTTGATATCTGAAGACTGTCAATAATTTCTGTAGCAAGATCTTCAGGAGCCTTTCTGTCAACAAAAACTGATCTTCCGCGTCTATAACTGCGAAGCATCATATTATCAACAATATCCATATTTCCAACAAGTCCCATACCAAGTCTGTCTTCCGGTACAAATGAAAGACGTACACCAAGCTCACGGATTTTAAGAGGAGATTTTCCAAGTAACTCCTCTTCTTGAAGATTATTTGGCGGATAATATATAACGTGGCTTCCGGATTCAACCTGTTGAAGACCCGCTATAGCTTCAAGCAGTTCCCTCTGACCGCTGCCTGCAATTCCTGCAATGCCGAGAATTTCTCCGCTTTCAACAGTAAAGGATACGTTATCAAGCACTCTCATGCCTTCAACATTATTTATTGAAAGATTTTCAATACTGAGTCTTTTTTCAGTATTCTGCGGCATAGTACGTTTAATATTCAATTCGATTTTCTGACCTACCATCATTTCGGTAAGCTCTCGTTCACTCGTATTTGATGTATTAACCGTAGCAATGTGCTCACCACGTCGCATAACAGTTACACGGTCAGAAATTTCCATAACTTCATTAAGCTTATGTGTAATTATTACTATGGATTTGCCATCATTTCTCATAGCTCGGAGAATATCGAAAAGATGACGAATTTCCTGAGGCGTAAGAACTGCCGTAGGCTCGTCCAAAATTAAAATATCTGCACCACGGTAGAGAACCTTAATAATCTCAACAGTCTGTTTTTCCGAAACTGACATTTCGTGGATTTTCTTATCGGGATCTATATTGAAACCGTATTTCTCACACATACTGATAATACGTTTTTTTACGTTCTTTAAGTTGTATCTGCCATCTTTTATACCAAGAGTAATATTCTCGGCGGCAGTAAATACGTCAATCAGCTTAAAATGCTGATGAATCATTCCTATTTTATATTTGAATGCATCCTTAGGGGAAGTAATTTTTACATCTTCTCCTCGAATTGTAATCTTTCCGGAATCTGGATAGTAAATACCGGCTATCATATTCATTAGAGTGGTTTTTCCGCATCCGTTCTCACCTAGAACAGACAGAATCTCACCCTCTTTGATGTCCATAGTGACATCCTTGTTAGCAATTACCTTGCCAAATTGTTTTGTAATACTATGTACTTGAACGATTGTGGGCTTCTCCAATTGTAAATCCTCCCTTAAATACTCGGAAATACGGGGCTATAAGACAACATAAGGCGGAGTAAAAACTCCGCCGTATGTCTTTTTAGAAATTTCGCTTACTCGGTAACAGTAATACCGTCTATTATAATATCGAAGTAAGGAGCAGAACGGAGTGAACTTTCATCAAAGAATGTTATGCCATTTTCTGTCTTAATAACTTCGGTTTCCTTTTCAAAGTTTGCATCTGTGTCAACGTCTGCAAGATAAGAAGTAAGGTTTTCACCGTTTACTGTGAACTTAGAGCAATCAAATACCTTGAGAGTACCGTCTTTAAGCTGAGCTGCAACTTCATCAAGCTTAGCCTGTGTGCCTTCAGCTGCTGCAGTACCGAGAGCTGTAATTTGAACTGCTCCGTTCTCAAGAGTACCTGTCCAGTCTGTATCAATGTCCTCGCCGTTGATTGTGCAATCAATCATATATTCAAAGTAAGGAACCCAATTGATCTTAGATGCAATAATAAATGTGTTGGTCTTGCCTGTTGTTCCGTTGTATGCAACATTAGGAATGTTAGCGTTTTCACAAGCTGTAGGAGCGCCCATAGAGTCGGCGTGCTGAGAAATAAGTTTGCAGCCGTTTGCGATAAGAGCTTCTGCAGTTGTCTTTTCAGCAGTTTCGTTATACCAGCTTCCTGTGTAACGAACTTCCATAGTAGCATTAGCAACAATGGATCTTACGCCAAGGAAGAAAGATGTATAACCGGAAATAACTTCTGCATAAGGATGAGCACCTACATAACCGATCTTTGCCTCTTCGTCAGTAATAACGCCGTCTTCATCGGTATCATAGAGTTCCATAAGCTTTAAGCCAGCAGCAACACCTGCAAGATATCTGCCTTCATAGATAGAAGCAAATGCATTCTGGAAGTTAGCTATCTTTTCAGTGTGAGCCATAGTACCGGTTGCGTGGCAGAATTCAACATCAGCAAATTCCTTAGCAGCCTGAAGCATATGAGCTTCGTGACCGAAAGAGTCAGCAAAGATTACATTATATCCATCATCAGCAAATTCAGCTGCCTTATCGTAGCAAGCAGTGCTTTCTGCGATATCTGTGATGATTGTGTAGTCTTCTTCTGTAAGTCCTTTATTAGCACAAGCAATCTTGAATGCATCAATAAAGTTCTTATCATAAGTTGAGCTGTCGCCGTGCAGACAAATAAGTGCTGCCTTTACATCGTTATTGTCGTCAGCCTCCTGGCAAGAAGTGAATGCCATACCAAGAGAAAGAACCATAACGAGTGCAAGGACAATTGAAGAGATTTTCTTAAACATTGTAATGTTCCTCCAACATTAAAATTTATATATAAAGAGGTTTTTCGCTTCCTCTCCATATCAAAAACAAAAAACAGACAAAAAGCCTGTTTGCAAGTACAACCCGGTAATCAGATAAATCGTATGATACTTTTAAAAGTTCCACAAAAAACTAAAAGCGACAAATATATAATCAATACGATTTCTTGCAACAAAAACTTTAAAAATAAACACATTTATAGTATACACGAAATAGGCAAAATAGTCAATAGAGATTTTGAGAAAAGGATATAAAACTTTTCTTTTTGATTTTGTGAATTGTGACGATATCAAAAAAATAAAATTTTACTTATAAAAACGCTTTCGTTCTATCAAAGAACGAAAGCGAATATGTATATATCAAAAGTTATTGTCTTCCCATTTCACTAAGGCAGTGTTTACATACAAGTTTACCCTTAAAAAGAATAACGTCATCTGCATTTCCGCAGAAAAGGCAAGCAGGAACGTACTTCTTTAATATTATTTTATCATCATCAACGAAAATTTCTATTGAATCTTTTGTTTTAATATCCATTTTATTACGAAGTTCAATAGGAAGCACAATCCTTCCAAGTTCATCAATCCTGCGCACAATACCTGTAGATTTCATTTTATTGACCGTAGTTTTTGATATACAAAAACTTCCTTTCCATAAAATAAGTGAAAAATGTTGTAATACTTAGCCTTTTGTCGAAATGACAAATTTCTTCTTTTTTAATAGATTTAATCTCAATATTTATATAGAATAAACAAAGTTACTCACTTACTACTGTATATATTGTACCACGAACACAAAATTAAGTCAATGGTTTTTTCAGTGTAATATTGCACAAACATTTTGTCGAACCATTGTTCAAACTGACGTGAAACGGGGGTTTTTGTCAATTGCTGTCGAAGGTATTTTCTTTTATTTGCATATTTTCTGTTTTAATGTCATTTTTAAACGGATCGACAGCCGAGGTTGCAGAGGCTTTACTTAACGGAGCAGGCAGGGCTGTTGAATTAACTTTATCTTTACTAGGTGTTATGAGCCTCTGGAACGGAGTTATGGCCGTATTAAAAGAAGCCGGTGCTATCAAAATGTTATCAAAACTTTTTTATCCGATAATGAGGCTTATTTTTGACAATCCAACAAACGAAGCAACAGCCTGTCTGACCGCAAATTTACTTGGAATAGGAAACGCAGCAACGCCCCTTGGAATAGCTGCTTTAAAAAAATTCCAAGGCAACAGCAGTATTATAACAAAAGACGGTATTATGCTGAGTGCATTATGCTGTAGTAATTTTTCTATTATTCCAACCACAGTTCTTGCGCTCAGGAAAGCATCAGGAGCTAAATATATATTTGAGCTTTTGCCTACAGTATGGGCTGTTGGTTTAATTGGTATGATATGTTCAATAATTATTGTAAAATTCCTATGGCGGCTTTTTTACAGAAGGGACAACTGATAAATGCTTTTAAATATTCTTGAGCGAATTGCATCTACAATAGTTCCATTCATAATTTTTATTGTTGCTCTAATAGTGCTTTTTTCAAAAAAACCTATGTTTGACTGTTTCACAGAAGGCATAAAATCGGGTGCTAAAATATCTATTCAACTTTTCCCTACTCTTTGTGCCATCTGCTGTGCTGTATCAATGTTCAGTGCTTGCGGCGCTTCCAAGCTTATATCAAATCTTTTTTATAATATTCCAATTCCAGAAGGACTTGCAAGTTTTCTTGTTATAAGAACAATCTCCGGTGCAGCATCTACTGCAATGCTGTCTGATTTGTTTTTAAATCTCGGTGCAGACAGTCTTAGCGGAATAACAGCTTCTGTAATTATGGCAACTTCTGATACTATAATCTATGTTATATCTATTTATCACAGTGCCGCCAATATAAAAAAATCCCGCTTTACAATGCTTGCAGTACTGCTTTCAATGTTGGTTACAACAGTTACTACAATATCTTTATGCGGGATAATATTCGGTTAATAAACATATGGTTCAAGGCTCATATATTCTCCAAATGTTTTTTGGCAAAGCTTTATCATATCCTCAGGGGTTGCGCTTGAACCGTAAAGCATTTTTGTGCCGTGTTTTTGTGACATCTCAAGAGGATAATCCTTTAAAAAATACAAATGGCTGTTGTAGTAGCTTGGCCCGTAAAAGAAAGCTGTCGGAACAAACTTAATATTCTCAGTAATAACCTCGCCATCGCTGAATTTTACAATTTCAAATGTAAAAAAGCCGCCAAGCATATTTTGCCATCTTTCCATAGCAGACAATAAATTGCCGAGAGAATAAATACAAACTGCCTCGTTATTTTCGGTCTTTATAAACTCAATCGGCTGAATAACGTGAGGGTGATGACCGATTATAATATCTGCACCGTTTTCACATAAAAGATTCGCAACACGTCTTTGTTCTTTACTTGGGGTTAAACTATTTTCATCGCCCCAATGAATTGAAACAACAGTGATGTCAGATATTTTTTCAGCAATCTCACATTGTCTTTCAATATCCTCGTCAACAATATAGGGGACAACAAGCTCTGAAGAAGAAGGCAATCTGAGCGTATTTGTATCATAAGTATATGAAAGAAAAGCAATTCTTACGCCCTCTCTTTCAATAATACGGATATCATCAAAATCCTTGCGGTTTTTATATCCGCCAATCATCAAAGCACCGTCCATTTGCTCAGAATTATAAAAATCGAGAGTTTGTGACAGTCCTTTTTCGCCTTTATCAAGCATATGATTATTAGCAATATTTATAACATCAAATCCAAGCTCTACCAAATCAAGCCCAAGTTCTTGCGGTGAATTAAAAAATGGATATCCAGAAAGCTTAAATCCATCACCGCACATTAAAGTTTCTTGATTTATAAATGCAATATCGAATTCCTCAATATAATCTGCCACGTCTTCATACATAGGCTTAAAATTATAAGCACGTGAACCGCTTTGGGCACGTCTTTTTGCATCTATATAAATACAGGGATGTATAACATTATCCCCTGCTGCAATAAATGAAATCCTTGCTGTTTCGTGGGGAATTTC